>JAYTTG010000351.1:0-5328 GCA_043745175.1 Microbacteriaceae bacterium | reverse complement strand
ATGGGCCCGTAAGCCCGTGAGGCAACTCACGGCATCATCGTGGAGCATCCAGGCCGCTTCGTATTCCTCGCGATAACCGTCGAACCAGGAATCGGCGGCGGCGTCGAGCTCGAGATTGTGGCCATAAGGAGCGGTGAATTCGCGCGCCCGCGCCCGCCGCTGGCCCTGAAAGCTGAGTTCGCCCGCGAGGTAGTGGTGATAGTGCTCTTCTTCCAGCACCCGCCAACGTTCGGCCTCCGCTTCGGCACCCCGAACGACATCGTCACCCGGAACGACATCGGCACCTCCGGCCCCGGTGCGATAGGCGGTTATGCCGATCTCAACGGCCCGCCGATGGGCGAACAGGGTGTCATCAAGGTCGAACAGCACGGTGACCGGGCGGCCCGCTTGGGGGTTCGGGCGCTGCCGAACGGATGGGATCACTTCGAATCCAGGAGAACTCGCGCCGTCACCGCGGGGCACGTCTCGCGCATCTCTGCCTCCAGCGAGGGGTTCGCCGTGTGGACAGTGGGTGTCGGCTTCATCAACGTCACGATCTGGCAGAGGGTGCCGACATCCGAGTCGTCGAAAGTTCCGGTCGCCCGATATTCGCGATAGGCCACGAAGGCGATAGATCGGAGTTCGGGGTCGCCAGCGAAATCCCCTCCCCTCATCACCAGAACCCAGAAATCGATCATGGCTTCATCGGGATCGCCTGACTGCCACAGAACGCCCGGCGCGCGAGGGTCGGAAAGAGTCAGGATCTGGTTCGCTGCCCGGTCGCCGGTGTGCCAGATCGATCCGCTGAGGATCCGTGTCATCGGCTGCCGCACCACCGTTTCCGACCAGCTGTCGAAGGGTATCGCCGCGCAGGCGAGCAGCACCGCACCGGTCACGGTCGCGATACCCGCCACGGACGTGCCGCGACCGGGGGCCAGAGCGACCACAGTCGCCACAGCAAGCGAAAGCACGGCCATCACCAGGAATACCGAAATTATCCAAGCGAGCTTCGTCGGATAGTAGGCCGACCAAGGATCACCCTGGCCATGATCGAGGTAGAGCAGCATTCCGGCAGCCGCGATGGTGGAGCAGGCGATCGCGATGGCGCCGGGCATCACCGGCAATAGGGTTCTGCGCCGCACGAAGAACGAGAGAGCAACCAGGGCGACGAGCAGCACCGGCACGGCCGGCCACGCGCTTGGAAATCCGTGGCCGGGGATCTCAAAGGCACCCCCCTGGGAGAGAAAGGTCGGTACTGTCACGATCCCCACCCAGGCCAGAACCTGTGCAGCGCCGAGCACGAGCACGATTGCCGCAGGCCCGTGAAGCGACCGGATAAGTTTCCAGTGCCTCACGAGGATTACAATTCCCAAGGCTCCGGGAACCAGTACCAGCGGAGCCCACGTGGCGAGCACCAGCGTAGCGAGACCGGAGACGACGACGAGCGCTACCACCGGGAAGCGACGCGACCCGAGAAACGCCAGCCAGGTCGCAAGGAGGATCGGCATCACCACGTTCGCGTTGAAATAACCCCATTGCACAACAAGCCCGGTCGCGTACCAGGTCAGGGGAAGGAGTGACCCAAGAGCGCTCGCGACCGCGACCGCGCGAGGGTGGCGCTTTGGAATCGCAGAGGCCACCACAGCGCCGGTCAGAATACACGTCGCCGCGAGAACGAGCGTCCAGACGACGGTGAAAGACGCGAGATCATGCGCGAGCAGGGTGCGGTCGGCGATGGACGGCCGTCCCGGGGACATCGCCAAGGCCAGCAGCGACGCGGGCAGTGGCACCGGATTCTCGGCCTGGCCGATCGCGAGACCGCGAGCAGAGAGGATCACGTTGCCGTAGAAAAGGTTGTTGAAACCATCGCCGTTCATGGCCCAGCTGAGCCTCGCGGCGCCAGGAACGAACTGGGAGGCGACAAGGGTGCCGATCCAGCCGAGCGCGCCGAGCACGGGTGAGACCCACAGGGCGACGGCATGCCGACCGGGCCTGCGGAGGGCACCGGGGGTGCGCCGCAGCACCAGCACCCCGGCGGCGGTGAAGAGGAGGCCACCCATTACCTGTGAGATGACGACATCAAGCTGCGCCGCACGGCTCAGCAGCAGCACGCCCATCGCGAGCAGGATGACCGCGGCAGCGGTGCCGGGCACCGCGAGCAGAAGCCCGAAGCGCTTGCTGGTCGCGAGAAGCCACGGCACGCCACTGAGCGCCAACACCACGAAAATGAGGATCATCGGTAGTCCACACCTGCGGGCTCGTCGCTCGCTACCGCTCGGCGCCAGGTCACGTCGGCCACCCGGGCCGCTCGACGCGGGGCTCTCCGGCCCTAAGAGCGCCATGCCAGGCCGAGGGATGGCTGCCGTCACGGAAGGTCAACGCGGTCGGTCGCTCACCGGTGAAGGTAAAGCCCGCCTTGCGTGCCACCGAGACGGATGCCGCGTTACCGATCACGCACTCCCACGCGACTTCCGTGCGCCCAAAGACAGTCATCAGCCAGTTGGTCACCACGATGACAGCTTCGGTCATCAGCCCTCGTCCTCGATGCGGCGCGCCGAGCCAGTAGCCGATGTCGCCGAGCTCGCGGCGCCATCCGATGATTCCGAGCAGTGGTCCGCCCTCGCTCTCGCGCACCGCCCAGGTGAGTTCGTCACCGGAGAGCCATCCGCCGGGCACGACCCGGTAGAGGAAGAAGTCGGCATGTCGCTGCTCATACGGCCAGGGCAGTGTCATGAGCGTCTCGAACAGCGGGTCCCGGCAGTATTCAGCCACCGCGAACCGGTCGGAGAGCACGGGTGAATCGAGCCACAGCCGCTCGGTCTGAAGCACTGTCGCCTTCATGGTCAGCGTTTAGGTAGGAGGCCGACACGGTCGTAGACCGTCGCGAGAGTCACGTCGGCGATGGTCGCCGCCCGATCGGCATTGGCGGCAAGCACCCGATCGAGTTCCGCGGGATCGTCGAGCAACTCGAGCGTGCGCGCGCGAACCGGTGCGAAGGTCTCGACGACGACTTCGGCAAGATCTTTCTTGAAGTCGCCGTAGCCCCGCCCGTCATAGTCCGCCTCGAGGGAGGCGATCGATCGGTCCGTGAGCACGGCGAAGATCGTCAAGAGGTTGGAGACCCCTGGTTTCTCGGCGACGTCGTAGCGCACCTCGCGGCCGGCATCCGTCACTGCGGACTTGATCTTCTTCGCGGTGACGGACGGCTCATCGAGCAACCACACCACGCCCGCTGTCGACTCCGCAGACTTGCTCATCTTGGAGCCCGGATTCTGCAGGTCGTAGATGCGTGCGGTCTCCCTGAGGATCAGTGGCTCCGGCATCGCGAAGGTCGAGCCGAAGCGCGTGTTGAAGCGGCTCGCGAGGTCGCGGGTTAATTCCACGTGCTGCTTCTGGTCGTCACCGACCGGCACCGCCACCGCGTTGTAGAGCAGGATGTCAGCGGCCATGAGGGTGGGGTAGGCGAAGAGCCCGACCGAGGCGGCATCCCCTCCCTGCTTTGCGGCCTTGTCCTTGAACTGGGTCATCCGGCTGGCCTCACCGAAGCCGGTGATCGTGTTGAGAATCCAGGCGAGCTGCGGATGCGCCGCCACATGCGACTGCACGAAGAGTGTCGAGACTTGCGGGTCGATTCCCGCGGCGATGTACTGCGCAGCGGTGCGGCGGGTGTTCTCGCGCAGGGCTGCTGGATCCTGCGCCACGGTGATCGCGTGCAGGTCGACGATGCAGAAAATTGCGTCGTGTGTGGTCTGCAGCTTTTTCCACTGCAGTAGTGCGCCGATGTAGTTGCCGATGTGCAGGGATTCGGCAGAGGGCTGCATGCCGGAGAACAAGCGGGGTTTGGTGCTCATGGACACAGTCTTCCAGAGAGTGCGGAGGGGGGCAGCAGTGCGTCAGACCAGATAGTCGACAACCACCGGGGAGTGATCCGACCAGCGAGCGTCCCACGCCGACGCGCGATCAACCGCATAGTTGGTGACGGATGCTGCAAGCCCCGGCGAGGCCATCTGATAGTCGAGTCGCCATCCGGTGTCGGTGTCGAAGGCCTGTCCGCGCTGGGACCACCAGGTGTACGGCCCATCGACCTCACCGGCCCACTGGCGGCCGACATCCACCCAGCCGAGTCCGCGGCGGGTCTTTCCGTCGACGCAGGCGATGTTCTTGCCGGCAGGCCCGAAGAACTTGTCGAAGTAGGCGCGCTCCTTGAGCAGAAACCCGGCGCTCTTGCGATTGCCGCGCCAGTTCTTGATATCGAGTTCGCGATGGGCCACGTTGAGGTCGCCGACAATCACCGAGAGCGGCGTGTGGGTGGCGAGCTCAGGCAGACGCTTCGTCATGGCGTCGAGGAACTTGTATTTTTCGATCATCTTCTTCGGGTCTTCGGTATCGCCGGAATGCACATAGGTACTCACCACCGTGACGATCGAATCGCCGACCCGGTAGTCCGCCTCGAGCCAGCGACCGGCGCTATCGAACTTCTCATCCCCGAGCTCGACGCGATGGATCTCGGCCCCACTGCGGCTGGCCAGGGCGACGCCGGCTCGACCTTTCGCGGTCGCGGCGTCGTGGAGGATGTTCCACTCCGGTCCGAGGAGGTCTTCGAGGTCGGATGTCGCGGCCCGCACCTCCTGCAGGGCGAGGATGTCGACATCCCGCGCCGCCAGCCACTCGCCCATGCCCTTGCGGAATGCGGCCCGCACTCCGTTGACATTGACACTGGCGATACGCAGGGGAGAACTCATGGTTCGAGCCTAGCGAAAACGGGCGACCTTACCTGAGGCGCGCGATCGGCCTTACCCGTGGGCGTGGGTGACGACCCGGCGGGAGGCTGCCCTGCCCCCGAGCCGTCGCTGTCGCCGTCTGGCCATGGTCGGCCATGTCGACGGAGATCCAGGTCGCGGCGATCAGGATCGCCTGGCAGACCAGACCGAACCAGACGAGCAGCCCGAGGATGACGGCGAACGACGCCAGCAGCGGATTCTTGCCCGCGCCCCCCACAATCGTGGCCCCGAGCACCTTGAGGATGCCGAGAGCAAGGCCACCGAGCAGGGAGCCGGTGAGCAGGCGCTGCCACGGTATCCGCACCGCGAGCAGCACGCGGTACAGCGTGGCGAGAACGAGGGTATCGATTATCAGCACGATGAGGAGCCCGATGACGTGCCCGATCGCCTTGGCGAAGAACGAGCGGTTGTCGATGTGAAGCAGGTCGAAGAGCGAGGTCAGCGCGCTGGTGGAGAAGACGGAGATCGCGGCTGAGGCCACGGTGACGGCGGCGAAGGCGATGACCAGTCCGAGATCCCGCAGCTTGAGAAGCAGGAAGAAGGTCGTGTCCGGCGCGAGATCAAAGAC
>JAYTTG010000350.1:0-5329 GCA_043745175.1 Microbacteriaceae bacterium | reverse complement strand
TGCAGAGCGGCACGATCGACGCGCTCGTCGTCGACCTCCCCACCGCGTTCTATCTCACCGGCGCGGAGTTGAAGGGCGGCAAGATCATCGGACAGCTGGCCAAGCAGACCGGAACCGGCGACCAGCTCGGCCTCGTGCTGGCCAAGGACAGCCCGCTCACGAAGAAGGTCACCGCCGCGGTGGATGCTCTGCGCGCCGACGGCACACTCGAGACCCTGGCAACCACCTGGCTCGCCAATTCGGCGGATGCCCCCGTGCTCAAGTAGTTTGCAGAAATGACGACTGCCCTTCACGAACCGAGCACCGTCGAACTAGGCCGCCGGATCTTGCGGCGACGCCAGACCTCGCGATCGGTAATCATCGCGATTCTGAGCACCCTGGTGTTCGCCGCCGTCGCGTGGCTTGCCATCGTGAACACACCGGGCTGGGCACGCGTGCAGCACTCATTCTTCGATCCAGCGGTGCTCGCCAAGGCATGGCCGCGCGTTATCGCCGGACTCTGGCTCAACATCCGGGTGCTGTTCTTCGCGGCCATTGGGGTGCTCGCGCTCAGCATCATCCTCGCCAGTCTTCGCACCCTCCGCGGCCCGCTCTTCTTCCCGGTGCGTGCGCTCGTGGCTGGCTACACCGACCTGTTTCGCGGACTGCCCCTCATCATCGTGCTCTACCTGGTGGGGTTCGGTATCCCGGGGTTAAGACTCGACATCCCGCGATTGCCGGCTGAGTTCTGGGGCACTATTGCGCTCATCCTCACCTACTCGGCCTACGTCTCTGAGGTGTTCCGCGCCGGTATCGAGTCGGTGCATCCCTCGCAGCGTCTCGCCGCCAGATCGCTCGGCCTCAGCCACGGCCAGACCATGCGCCTCGTGGTACTACCCCAAGCGATCCGCAGGGTGACGCCCGCACTCATGAACGACTTCGTCGCCATGCAGAAGGATGTGGGATTGATCTCGGTGCTCGGAGCGATCGACGCCGTGCGCGCGGCCCAGATCGAGACAGCCTCATCGTTCAATTTCACGCCGTACGTGCTTGCCGGCCTGCTCTTCGTGCTGCTCGCCCTGCCGATGATCCGGCTCACCGACTGGTACACGGCGCGCATGCGCACCCGTGAACAGGCCGGATCGATCGTATGAGCGAACCTCGCGAGGAGGTGCTGCGCCTCGACAACGTCTGGAAGGCGTTCGGCGACACCGAAGTGTTGCGCGGGGTTAATCTCACGGTGGCGAGCCACCAGGTCGTGGCCCTGATCGGCGCGAGCGGATCGGGGAAGTCCACCCTGCTGCGGACGATCAATCTGCTGGAGCGGGTAGATGACGGCCAGGTCTACCTGCGCGGCGTTGACATCAGCCGCCCGCAGACCCGGCCCGATGTCATCCGAGCCCGCATCGGCATTGTCTTCCAGCAGTTCAATCTGTTCCCGCACCTCACCGTTCTCGACAATGTGACGCTTGCGAGCCGCAAGGTGCTCGGAGTAGAGCGCGTCGCTGCCGAGCGGAAGGCTAAGGAGCTTCTCGACCAGGTCGGGCTTGCGGATCGAGCAAGCGCATATCCAGACCGTCTCTCAGGCGGCCAGCAGCAGCGCGTCGCCATTGTGCGTGCCATCGCAACAGACCCCGAGCTTCTGCTACTGGACGAGATCACGAGTGCGCTCGACCCAGAGCTCATCGGCGAGGTGCTCGAACTCGTGCGCACGTTGGCCGCGGACGGCACCACCATTGTGATGGCGACGCACGAAATGGCGTTCGCTCGGGATGTTGCGCATCACGTCGCCTTTCTCGACTCCGGGGTCATCGCCGAGCAGGGGCCACCCGCCCAGCTGTTCGGCGCACCGACGAAGCCTCGCACGCGCGACTTCCTTGCTCGGTTCACCGGGCTCTCCTAGCCTCCCGCCCGAGGCTTCCGCCGCACCACGCTTCACGCCCTCACTTTCAAGGTGTTGCGACAACCACTTGAATTCATCGGTTAGAAGACACCGCGGTTGCGAGACGCATTCGCCCTAGCCCCTGCAAGGCCAGGGCCGCGCCCGATCCTGGCTCCTATGCTGTGTGAACAAATCGAGCAAAGGGAGGATTCTTGCGCCCGGCTAATCCCAGAGCGACGGCGTCAAAGAATGTGACGAAGACCTGCCAACCAGCCAGCGCTTCCCGTCAGGCAAAATCGCTGGCACCCCACCGACGCAGCACGCGCCAGGCGCAAACCTGTCCTTCGAGTCAGTCGACGAGTTCGTATACAAGTAACTGCGCCTCACCTACTCCCACCGGGTCGGCAAGCAAGGACCCAGCCGGTGGTCGGCGAACTCGTGGAAAAACCCCGAAGTGATCAGCCAATTCGTCGCGCTCTCGCAGCTGGGGAAAGCACCGTGCCAGGAACCGACCCTTGGTATGAGCACGTGGTGGCGCGCCCACGCAGACCACCACATGCAGATGCTCATGTCCCCGGAAGCACGCTTCTATACCCCCCGGCACCGGAACAGCGACCGTGACCCGCTTTGTACGCGGCACCGCCCACCAGCAGGTTCGTCGACGTCCGCACCGGGGACTCCCAGCTCGTGCGTGTCGATCAACTCGCCGGTGGCTGAGCGTTCGCCGATAACGGCGCCGCGGGCGGCTTCAAACTCAGCGAGGGCTTCGCTTCGGATCGCAATGTTACTGGCTGCATTCGTGCGGATCAAATTCATGTACTTCCTTAGCAACTCCTTCAGTGATGCATTCCCTACAGCCACGTAAAGAGAAAGACTGTGAGGACAACGCGTTGTGACGCGCTGTCCTGAGGCGCTCATCCAGTACGTCGAATTCACACAACGACAAGCGAAGGATCGACTTTTGGAATACATGCTGTTCATCTGCACAGACTCGACGACGCCGACAACCGAACCGTCTGCCCACACCATCGAAGAATGGGTAGCCGAAACCACTGAGGGGGGGCACCAGACGTCACGGCGACCGTCTGCGCCCGGCGAACGACGCGACGACGGTGACGATGCGGGGCGGGCAGCTCAGCGTTACTGCTGGACCGTTCGCTGAAACGACGGAGTGGATCGCTGGATATGACGTGATCGAGTGCCGCGATCTCGACGCGGCGATTGAGATCGCGGCGAGGCATCCGATGGCCCAGCTCGGTCAAATCGAGATCAGGCCGATGTGGCCGATCGAGTAGCGGATGCCATCGCTGGTGTCTCTGCGGAGGAAACTGCGCGCATCATCTCTACTGTGATTCGGATGACTGGCGACTTCGCCCTTGCCGAGGATTGTGCACAGGATGCGTTTGCAAGGGCGCTCACTGATTGGCGCAAAGGTGGCATCCCGGACAATCCTGGCGCGTGGCTGACCACGGTGGCCAAGAGGCGGGCGATCGATCTGCTTCGGCATGCGAGCGCCGAAGACCGCGCGCTTCGGTGGGTTGCCGTCGAAGCATACGAACGGGTCGAGCCCGATCCAGACGCTCACGGAGATATGGATGATCGTCTCCGTCTCATTTTCACCTGCTGCCACCCCGCACTTTCGATGGATGATCGCGTTGCCCTGACGCTGCGAATGGTAGCGGGCCTCACACCCGCGCAGATCGCTGGTGTCTTTCTCGTGACCGAGCCGGCGATGAACAAAAGACTGGTGCGTGCCAGGGCAAAGATCAAGCACGCCGGTATCCCCTACCGTGTTCCACCGCCCCACCTCATGCCGGAACGGCGCGACGGTGTGCTGGCGGTGCTGTATTTGTTGTTCACCGAGGGGTACTCCGCTACCGGCGGGGATGCTCTCATTAGAGTCCCTCTCCTTCGTGAAGCAATTCGTCTCACCCGGCTGCTCGTTGAGCTGATGCCCGACGACGGTGAAGTTCTTGCCCTTCCTGCCCTGATGTTGCTGCATCATGCACGTACCGCAGCTCGCACCGACGCTGTCGCAGATGTCATCACCCTCGAAGAGCAGGACAGATCGTTGTGGGACCGGGATGCCATCACCGAGGCCCTCACCATCCTCCGGTCGCTGGTACCGCGCGCAGGCCGGTATGGGCCGCAGGCCCACATTGCTCCCTGCCACCTCGAGGCTTCGGATGCAGCAATCACCAATTTCGCGCATATCGCTGAACTGTACGACGCTCTCGCCGTCATCGATCCCTCACCGTTAGTGGAACTCAATCGCGCGGTCGCGGCGGCCATGTCCCAAGGACCAGAAGTCGGCCTAGCCCTTATCGACGCGCTCGTAACCTCTCGGGGCATGGGCGACTACTACCTGCTCCCGGCGACACGCGCCGACCTGTTGCGCAGGATGGGTCGAAGCACCGAAGCAGCAACCGAATACGAGAGAGCGCTTCAACAGGCCCCATCGGAGGCCGAGAAACGCTATTTCGGCAAACGACTGGCAGAAACGAGACGCAGATGAAGATCACCCTGACGGATGGGCGAACGCTGGACGTTCACGACAGCACCAACGGGGTTCACGCATCCCTGACCGTTGTCTGGCACCACGGCTCGCCACAAACCGGAGCCGCCCTCGAACCGCACCTGCGAGCCGCTGCGCTGCGCGGCATCCGCTGGATCTCATACGCACGACCAAGCTACGGAGACTCGTCAGCTCAACCCGGTCGCACCGTCACCAACGCCGCAACCGACGTCGAGCAACTCATCAACGCGATGGGCATCGAACAGATCGCGGTCATGGGTGCTTCCGGGGGCGGGCCACACGCCTTGGCCTGCGCTGCGATTCTGGGTGACAGGGTGTGGGCCGTGGCAACGTTCGCGAGTCTCGCACCCTTCACAACAGACTTCGACTGGTTCGCCGGAATGGCAGGCGGCGGGCCATCTCTGCGCGCGGCGCAAGATGGAAAAGATGCCCGCGTAATTTTCGAACGGACATCCGAATTCGATGAGGAGAGTTTCAATTCGCGAGACTACACCGCGCTGCAATCGGAGTGGACATCCCTCAGCGCCGACGCCGGGGCCGCGATGGCATCTGGCCCCGAGGGGCTGATCGCTGACGACCTTGCCTTCGTGACACCATGGGGCGTCGACATGCCGAGCGTCCGGATACCCATACTTCTCGCACACGGTGGCGATGACCGCGTCGTTCCCCCCTCCCACTCCCAGTGGCTTCTCAAAAACCTCCCCGACGCCGAACTCTGGACCCGGCCACGAGACGGCCACGTATCTATTCTGAACGCAAGCGCTGTGGCCATGGACTGGTTGCGGCAGCAGGCCGAAATGGACTGAAATGCCCCCGTTACTTTCTTCGTAGGCCCAAGCGGTCTTCACTGGACCCTGTCAGAGTTGACGTCGAGGTCAAAGGCACCAGGTGCGAGGCCAGAGCGATCGCCAAGGAGGAGCTGGAATGGGTAC
>JAYTTG010000349.1:0-5389 GCA_043745175.1 Microbacteriaceae bacterium | reverse complement strand
GTCGTCACCGACTTCGCTCTCGAAAACGACATCGAGCTGGTGATCATCGGCCCGGAGGCGCCGCTCGTCGCCGGAGTCGCCGACCGACTGCGCCAGCGCGGGATCGCGGTGTTCGGCCCCGGCAAGGCCGCGGCGCAACTCGAGGGCAGTAAGACCTTTGCTAAGCGGATCATGGATGTCGCCGGTGTGCCCACCGGCCGCGCGACCCGGGCGGGCAGCCTCGATGAAGCTATCGCCGCGATGGACTCGTTTGGCGCGCCCTACGTCGTCAAGGCGGATGGCCTTGCCGCCGGCAAGGGCGTGCTGGTCACGAGCGATCGGACAGCTGCGGTTGCCCATGCCGAATACTGGATTGGCCAGGGCAGCGTGCTCGTCGAGGAGTTCCTCGATGGCCAGGAAGTCTCGCTCTTTCTGCTCAGCGACGGTCACAACGTACTTCCGCTCGAGCCGGCACAGGACTACAAACGGCTGTCTGACAACGATGAAGGACCGAACACCGGCGGCATGGGCGCGTACTCCCCCCTCCCGTGGTTGCCCGTCGGCTTCGTGGACGAGGTGATCAACACCATCGCCATTCCCACGGTTCGCACTCTCGCCGCCGAACAGACACCCTTCATCGGACTGCTCTACTGCGGGCTGATCATCACGGAAAGCGGTACTCGCGTCATCGAGTTCAACGCCCGCTTCGGAGACCCCGAGACCCAGGTGGTGCTGCCGCGGCTCATCACGCCGCTGAGCGGCCTGCTGTTCGCAGCGGCGAGCGGCGAACTCGGCGGGCTTGCCCGCCCGGAGTTTTCCACGGACGTCGCGGTCACCGTGGTGCTGGCGAGTGAGGGCTATCCCGAAACCCCGATCACCGGCCGCGCCATTAGCGGGGTCGATGCCGCACTCGCGATCCCCGGGGTGACGGTGGCCCATGCAGCGACCGCGCTCTCCGGCGGCACCCTCGTGGCGATCGGCGGACGCGTGCTCAGCATCGTCGCGACCGGCAGCGACTTTGTGGAGGCCAGATCCCGCGCCTATCTCGCGCTGCAGGCGATCGACCTCGAGGGCGGCCAATACCGCACCGACATCGCGCTGAGCGTCGCGGGGTAGCGCCGCGGCAGACCGACTAGCGCCGCGGCGAACGGAGTAGCGCCGCGGCAGACCGACTAAATGCCGCAGGCCGTCACCCCGAACCATCCGCCCACGGGTTCCTGAATAATGGGGGGGTGAACGCAATCGACTTGACCGCGGATGGCTGGACGCATGCCTACTCCGGCAAAGTACGCGACCTGTACTTCGAGACGGGGACGGCGGATCTGGCAAGCGCCGGGCGAGTGCTCCTGGTCGCCAGCGATCGGGTGAGTGCGTTCGACCACGTGCTGTCGCCGGGTATCCCCGGCAAGGGCGAGCTGCTCACGACGCTGAGCCTGTGGTGGTTCGATCGGCTCGTGGGGGTACCGAATCACCTGGTCGCCGATCACGAGCTGCGAGGGGATTCACTGCGAGACCTCATTCCGGATGCCGTGGTCGGGCGCGCGATGCTCGCTCGCGCCCTCGATATGTTTCCGATCGAGTGCGTGGTGCGCGGATACCTCGCGGGCTCCGGCTGGCTCGAATACCAAAAGTCCCAGACGGTATGCGGTATCGGCCTGCCAGCGGGGCTCGCGAACGGCGATCGCCTTCCCGAGCCGATCTACACGCCGGCGTGGAAGGCTCCGATGGGCGAGCACGACGAGAACATCCCCTTCGAACGCACAGTCGACCTTGTGGGGTTGGGAGTCGCCGAGGCGCTGCGCACCCTCAGCCTCGAGGTCTTTTCACGGGCATCGGCAATTGCGGGGTCCCGCGGCGTGATCCTGGCGGACACCAAGTTCGAATTCGGTGCCAATCGCGACACCGGCGTGATTACGCTCGCGGACGAGGTGCTGACGAGCGACAGTTCGCGCTACTGGGATGCCACGACCTACGCCGCGGGGGGACCCGACCGGCTCGCAAGCTTCGACAAGCAGATCGTGCGCGACTGGTTGAGCGTGAACTGGGAACAGCGCGGCAGCCCGCCGTCGCTCCCGCCCGAGATCGTGGCGCAGACCGCGGCCCGCTACCGGGAGCTGATCGAAAGACTCACCGGCTCATGATCGTGCGTCAGGTCGCCTGGGACGACCCTGAAGCCACCGCGCTCCGTGGAGCCCAGCGCGCCGAAATGGAGCTGCGCTACGGCACGCCCGATTCCGAACCAGGGCCGGCTCCGACTGCCGCCGACATCACGGTATTTTTCGTGGCCTTCAGCGACGACGACGAGCCTGCGGGGTGCGGCGGGCTGCGGCAACTCAGCGACGCCGAGGCGGAGATCAAGCGCATGTACGTGGTACCGCACCACCGCGGGTCGGGCGTCTCCACCGGCATCCTCGATGCCCTCGAGAGCTTTGGCCGGGAGCGCGCGTGGCTGCGCCTCGTACTCGAGACGGGTGATGCGCAGCCGGATGCCATCCGGTTCTACGAGCGCGAAGGATTCACGCGCATCCCCAATTTCGGTCACTACGCCGACTCGGCGCTCTCGATCTGTTTCGAAAAGTCACTGTTCAGCAGCGATCCTGCCGACGACGCGCTGTGCGAGGGATGCCAGTAGGCACTGCTTTTTCGCGGGGTCGATGGCAAGCGCATCCCGACCGGGTCATGATTCCGAAGCGGTCTCGATACGTGCGCATCGCGCTGTTCGACAACTCAGTTTGGATCCGTGCGGCGATTCGTCAGCCATGCGCTCGAACAATTCGGCGCATGGCTGACGATCGGCGGCGCGGTGCGAACGTGCCTCGACGAATGGCCGCGGGCTCAGGTCCGCGGTGCGGCGGTAGCGGAATAGTTGTCGCATCAACTAAGTTGATTCTGGTATGACCGCAACAGACCTCCTCGCCGCCGACACCTCGATGGGTGCCGTGACCCTGCTCGTCGCCGACCTCGACGGGATGACCGCCTATTACCGTGACGCCGTGGCGCTCAGCGCGCTGGCCTCCACCGTCGACACCGTGACGCTCGGCCGCGGCACGACCCCGTTGATCATCCTGCGTGCGGCCCCCGAGCTGGTTCAGGCGAGTCCGCGCGATGCCGGGCTGTTCCATACGGCCATCCTGTTCGAAACGGAAGCCGCACTTGCGGCATCCGTCTATTCGGTCGCGACGAAAGCCCCCGGCACCTTCACTGGCAGTTCCGACCACCTCGTGAGCAAGGCCTTCTACTTCACCGACCCGGAGGGCAATGGGGTTGAGCTCTACTGGGACCGCGATCGTGCGGAATGGGGCTGGGTGCACGGCCAGGTCGAGATGTCCACGCTCTTTCTCGACCCGAATGCCTTCCTGCAGGAGCACCTCACCGAGGCTGCCGTCGCCGCTCCGAACTTCGGCGAGGCGGTCGTCGGCCACGTGCACCTCGCGGTGGGTGATATCGCCTCGGCCCGGGAGTTCTACGTCAACCGTCTCGGCTTCAAGCAGACCATCATTTACGGCGACTCCGCCCTGTTTGTGAGCGCGGGCGGCTACCACCACCACATGGCGATGAACATCTGGAACAGCGCGGGAGCCGGCCGTCGCGGCCGCACCCTCGGACTCGGCCAGGTCGACATCGTCGTGCCCGCAGCGGACGACCTCGGATCCCTCGACGAGCGGATGTCACACCACGGCATCCCGACCCGTCACGACGGGCAGACCCTGAGCTTCGACGACCCCTGGGCAAATGTGATCCGCGTGACCGCGACGTCCTGAGCGGTCGCGGCCCTCCCTGGCAATTCGCCCGGCGCGAGCGGCCTAAAATGGGCGGAGTGATGAATTTCCGTCCGAACTTTCTGAGTCGGGCCGCCGCCATACCCCTCGCCCCCGTATTGCTCGTACAGGCGAGGAAGGCACGCTCGAGCATCCCCCGGCTTCCGGATGCGGCGCTGCCCTGGACCGGATCGTTGCCGGGTGCGGACCTGATCCGCCTCCTCGTTTTCGGTGATTCGACGGCCGCCGGCGTCGGGGCAGACAGACAGAATGAGGCACTTCCCGGCAGTTTTGCCCAGGAATTCGGTGATCGTTTCGATCGGGGCACAACCTGGCGGGCAATCGGCGAGAACGGCGCAACCTCCCGCGACCTGCTGACACGGTTCATGGGCGCAGCGACCGCGGATCGCTACGATGTCGTCTTCCTCACGATCGGAGCCAACGACGCCCTCGGGCTTCGCTCTCGACGAGCCTTCGCGCGGGATGTGCGCGAGATCGTGCTTCGACTGCGACAGGTGAACCCGGATGCCCTGCTCCTGGTCTCGCTGATGCCCCGGTTCGACCGCTTCCGCAGCCTTCGCAGCCCCCTGCGCTGGAACCTCGCGCTGCATGCCGCGAGTCTGGACGATGCCGCCCGCGCCGCCGTTCGAGGCCTTGATCGGGTGTTGGCCCTGCCGAAGCCGCCGCCGTACACACCCACGTTCTGGGCCACCGACCTCTTCCACCCTGGCCCGTCGGGCTACCGCGAGTGGGCGGAATTCGTGCTCGACTCGGTGCCACTCAGCTTGCTCGAGCCGCTCCGTCGTCGGCACTCACCTCGCGGCTGACGCCCTCTTCGCGGTGTCGACACCCGGCTCTGGCACGATTGGGTCGTTCCAGCGCTTGATGACGGCCCAGGCAACCGCCGCGGCAGGAACCGAGATCAGCGTGCCGAAGATTCCACCGAGGATAGTGCCGGCGGTGAGGGCGAGCAGCACGATGAGACCGTGCAGCTTGAGCGACTTGCCCATCACGAAGGGAGAGAGAAAGTTGCCCTCGAGCTGCTGCACCGCGACAACGACGATCACGACAATGATCGCAGCGGTGAGGCCATTGGTCACCAGGGTGACCAGGGCCGCGATGATGCCCGTGATCGTCGCCCCGACGAGGGGGATGAACGCACCGATGAAGACCAGGATCGCCAGCGGGATGGCGAGCGGAACCTGCAGGACCAGCATGGCCACACCGATGAAGAGTGCGTCGACGAACGCGATGATCGCGGTTCCGCGCACATAGCCGCCGAGGGTCTGCACTGCGCTGTCGCCGGCCCGGCGCAACTTGGCGTGCACACGAGGAGTGAAGGGCGTGATCAGGAACGACCAGATCATCGGGCCATCCTTCATGAAATAGAACAGCACGATCACCGTGAGCACCGCGCCGGTGACGAACTCCGCGGCCGTCGACACTCCGGCGAGCGCACCCGAGCCGAATTGCGCGCTCGTGACGAAGTCGACGAGTGTCTTCTGCACGGCACTGATTTGCTTCGTTCCGAGGTTGAGCGGACCATTCTGCACGAAGTTGGCCACCGTAGTAATGCCGGAAGTCACCGACTTCTGCAGGGTGGAGAACTGCGACTGCACCTGAAAGACAGCGATCGTGATCACTCCGCCGAA
>JAYTTG010000348.1:0-5402 GCA_043745175.1 Microbacteriaceae bacterium | reverse complement strand
TGGACGGATCCGGGGCGATCGCGGCAGCATCCGCGATGGATCGTGTGATTGGACGGGAAGGGAGTCTGATGCTCGTCAACGGTCAAGCGTCACCACAGCTGAAGGCTAAACCCGGCGAGCGTGAACGGTGGCGGATTGTCAATGCGTGTTCATCCCGGTATTTGAAGCTCAGGCTCGACGGTCAACAACTTCAACTCTTAGGCATCGACTCTGGTCGATTCGCTCAGCCGAAGGACGTGACGGAAGTTACCCTCGCCCCCGGAAACCGCGCCGATCTTCTCGTCACCGCAGCGAAAGGGGCGGCAACTCTTCAGACCCTGCCGGTTGACCGGGGAACAGCGATGGGAATGATGAGCGGATCAGTCACTTCCTCTGGCCCGGTGAACCTGGCCACCTTTGCTGTTGCCGGCGCACCGGCAGCCCCGCTTGCCCGGGTGCCGGAACAGCCGTCACCGCGAGACCTGAGGACCTCAACTGTTGATGGTCGGCGCGAGCTGACCTTCGCGATGGGGATGGGTTCTGGCGGGATGGGTATGGGGTCGGGGAGCAGCATGATGGGGTTCACGATCGATGGCAAGAGGTTCGACCCGGCGAGGATCGACACGATCGTCCAGGGCGGAACGGTCGAAGAGTGGACGCTGACCAACACCAGCCCGATGGATCACCCGGTGCACCTGCACGTCTGGCCTATGCAACTCGTCGAGCAAAACGGCGTTACCGTCAACCGGATCCTGTGGCAAGACGTCGTGAACGTCCCTGCTCGCAGCAGTGTTCGCGTGCGTATCCCGTTCGAAGATTTCACCGGTAAGACCGTCTATCACTGCCACATCCTCGACCATGAAGACGGCGGGATGATGGGAATCATCACCACAAACTGACGACAGCCGAATCACCTATTGCACGAGCAACGAAGGAGAAGCACATGAACTATGCACATACCATCACCGTCTCATTACCCTACGAAGAAGCCGTCGCGAGGGTGCGGGAGGAACTTGCGAATCAAGGATTCGGTGTCCTCACCGAAATTGATGTCCACGCAACTTTCGAAGCAAAGCTTGGCAGCGAAAGCGCGCACACTCTCGGTGACTATCTGATTCTGGGCGCATGCAACCCGGTCCTCGCCGAACAAGCCCTCACCGCAGATCCCGATATGGGTCTTTTGCTTCCCTGCAACGTCGTCATCCGACGAGACCGGTCCGCGAATTCGACTACGATCCAAGCGATCAATGCCCAGACCATGGTCCAGTTGAGCGAATCACCAGCGATCCAGACCGTTGCCGACCAGGCAGACGCCCACCTGCTTGCTGCACTGGATGCGGTGGAAAGCCTGACTAGCAGCAGGTAACACCCGATTCCGGTCCGCGAAGACAAGATCGGTTCACGGATCCTTGTCTCTGCGCGACGCTGCTCGCCCACCAGTTCAGCGAAAGGGCGGCAATATTCGGTACGGCTGCTACCACCAGCGTCGATGCGCAAGGCAGCACGTTGGGGCTCAGCGACGAGCAGGTAATCCGGATTACGGTGGTGATGAAGAAGCGTCCCGACAAGGTCACCTTCGACCGTCTGGCTCTGACTTTTGCACCGTTTCCTGGCATCGTTCAACTCCTCTGCCAGTAACGACGGTTCAATATGACGAGTTGTCGCATCAAATGCAATTGGTTTTACCTAAACGCTGATCATGATGATTATAATAAGTAATCCTCATTTAAAATATGATGCGCTCAAAGATCCGTCCGAAAATCGGTACGTCTAGGCGGGCAGGTCCCGGCACTCGCCTTGACGTGTTGAGTCAATGTCGACCAGGGCCGCGAGGAAATACGCCTAAACGGGAGCCCTGAGCTGAGCCGCGCGTGCCATCGGGCAGCGTCTAATGGCATCCGAAAGGCCGTTGTCGTTGGTCGGTTTCAGCCAGCCCTTCCGGATCAACAGCGGCGAGTGTCGTGAGGTAATGGATGACGATGCCGACGGTCGTTATTTCATCGAAATGGTAGGCAACTGGCTTGGTACGCCATTTCGCGTCGGGACGGACTTCAGACCATTAAAACTACTCGCCTGCCTTCCCTCTTCTCGAAGTCGCGGAACGGCCAGTGTTACCCCGCTCCCGCGCCCAAAGAACAATTCGAATCCCCTTTGACTGCAAACAGTCAGAAGAAAGTTACCGTTCGTCTCCACTCCACCTGCAAGCTTCTTCCACGGTCGCTATGACCGCTATATTTCGTTCTTGTACCTCGGTTCCGACGTTATCCCTCCAGGGGTAAGACATATGCAGTCATCACGAGCACCACCTTTTGGTTGTCGAGAAGATGTCTGTAAACGTTCCAAAGGTCGGACAGGTCACAGTTACCGAAGGGCGCGGGCGAATCCGCCCTGATCTTGTCGCGGACGCCGAGGGAGCATTGCCATCGCTGATGGACAACCTGGAAAATGAACTCCGATCCCGCGCACCGGGCCAGGAGCTGTCTATGGAGTAAAAAAAGTCCTGGTCCGTTGCACACTCGCTCCGATAGTCACACTCGCCAAGCTGCACTCCCTCCCCAGGGAAAACCGTCACGCCATCTTTCGAACTGCGCGCCGCCCCCGCCGCCACCACTTGGCCCTGCACGAACTCCTGCCAGGTGGCCGGCTGAGTAATCGGCCAGCAACCCTCGATCTCAATGATCTCAACGATGCTCGCCACCGTTTGCGTATCGCGGTTAATCGACCCTGTGCTGTTCATCAACTGTTTGTGGTGAAAGGACGACCACAGTGGAAGGGTTGGGTGGGGGTTCCGGAAACTCTGGCACCACCATGAGGAGGTGTGTAATGCCTGCACTTAGCGGTCATCGGGTGATTGTCTTCATCCAGGAGAACAAGACCACCGATTTTTACTTCGCCGCGATGCAAGCGTGGGGCGCACAAGTTGCCAACAACGGGAAGCTTCTGACGACGCCGCCGAACTTCGACCAACCCCACGATCGGTCCAGTTGGGTGCACTATCGGATCGGCGACTATCCGGCGCTCAATGTTCAGGTCGACACGGACACGGTTATTCCGTTTTACAGCTGGTTGGCGAAACAATTCGTGTTCTCCGATCACCATTTCGGGGCCGGCTCCAACTCGACACCCGGCCACATGCTCGCTATTGGCGGTCAGATGCCCACCCTGAAGAATCCGCCATTCTTTGGTACCCATCCGGTCTGGGATCTGCCCAGCATTTTCACCGCCGCCGAGACCAGTAAGGTTTCTTGGGCTGCATTCCCCGACGGTTCCGGGTATCCGACAAAGTTCTACACCAGTCTGACCACCGCACCCGGATCAGGGAACGTCTTCCCGCCAAAGGACTTCATCCCCATGGCCAAAGCGGGCACCCTGCCGCAGGTGTGTTACGTGTGGAGCCCGTCAGGCTATGACGAACATCCGCCGCATGTCAGCGACCCCGGCTATGTGACGAAAGGACACAACCTGGTGTGGGAAAGAGTGCAGGCCGTGATCGATGGTGGCGGCTGGGAGGACACCACCTTCATCCTGACCTGGGATGACTGGGGCGGATACGCCGACTCAGTCCCCACCCCCAGCAGCGAAATCGTGCCCGACGCACTCCATCCGGCAGGGTTTCAGGCGATCGGTGGATCACGAATCCCGCTGCTGATGTTCGGCGGGAAAGTCGCCCAAACTATCGACCCGGAGTGGCATTCCCATGCCTCGATCCCAAAGACGATCATCGACCTTCTCGGCCTTGGTCCGCTCGGCGTTACCCGAGTCGATGACGCACCAACCCTCGCGCACCTCGTCGACGCCACCCTGCACCGACCGCACCCCCCAGCACCCGGGACCACCCTCGTCCAACCGATCGCGCCCCTGCCAACACCCGTGCCGAAGGAACCGAAACCGTGGGCTGGCCCGACCGATGCACTAATGCCCCCGCTGGTAACCCGTGATGGAAGCAACGTGCCCGCACCCGTCGACGGGATAGTCAAAACGACCCCGCCGAAACCACCGAAATCCGCCGTAGCGCCTCTGACCCAAAAAGACCCTGTAGTGCCCTTCATGGGTGGCTGAATTCAGTTACGACGGATCATTCCGACGGACTCTCTCCACACCACCCAGCTCACCGGTTCCCATGAGTCGCGGTATTCCGCTGTCTCAGCTCGCTATCGATCGCCCGCACCTTCGGTGCAGGCCAAAAGAAGAATCAGGACTGGTGAAATGGAGGGCGGAGCTGAAACGGGGCTGAAGCTGGAATTGGGGTGGAGGTGAAACGCGGGCGTTAGTCAGACGGCCGGCGAGACCCGGTTATCTTCATCCCGCAACCGGGATCTTGCCCCGTGTTCAACCAGATTGGGGATGTACGTAATGATCCGACTGTCGGAAAGTGCCGCATACTCCTCCGCCACAGTCGAGTCGATGTGCTCGCGCTGGATTTCAGGAAAACGCAGTGCAAGCCGTTCAACAAGTTTGCTGATAGCAGCATCCGTATCCGCTGGGGTCATGGCGATAGTCTGCGCCGCGAAGCCCAGCACGTCAAAGGGCGCAACAGGTCAACTTGAGATTGCGTCCTTCAACGTGGTGTGTCACATCTGGGTGAGCGTGTCGTCGCAGACGGCGACCCTCTCTGCCAAGCCGGTGTGACACTCCGCGGTTATGGGGGAGCCGTTGAGGGCGGGGAACGGGTTATCGCCATAGACGGATCATGGCCTCCGGTGGCCGGTCGCGGATCCGGCCGCTCGGCCAGTGCGTCGGACGTATCCGGCGGAGTATCGGACCAGGGTGCTCGCGGAGTAAGGGGCGACTCGATACAGGCAGATGGCCGCGATGTTGCACTGCGAGGAGATCTAGCAAAGCCTCGACGCGTGTATACATGCTCGCTAGCAGGTCCCGGGCCATGCGTTACCGGAGGGTGAACCCGCCGACGAAGAGGTCTGATCCGCTAACTTGAGCACAGCGGACGAAACTGCCCTCGACACTAACCATGGACCAGCGGGAGCGAGTGTCGGCCGCGATTAACCGGCCTGTCCATGCGGATCTGTGGGATCTAAGTGCGGGAGCTGGACGGCGGCCGGTGCCACTTTTCTATGTCGTAGACATACCGCATCGCGAGAGTTGCAGGCCAGGTCCAAGAACGTCGCCGACTCGCGTCGGGTCGCGACGTTTTTTGGGGTTGCCCGTTTCGGACGGACGGACCTGTGATGCGACGGGTTCGCCATAATGCCAGCAGCCCGCACTCGAGGGGAAGTGGTGGGTGTCAGCGGAATGGGACGGGAATATGTTCCGGGTAGTTCCATTCCAGTTCGAGGCGGTGGCCTTGCGTTGTTTCGGGAACGGCAGCACTGATCTCGTTTGCGATACCTTCCCGGATGAAGTCGAGAGTGCTGCGATCGGGAGCTACCGCGTGGACCGTCAGTTCCTGGCCGGTGTCGGTGAGC
>JAYTTG010000347.1:0-5412 GCA_043745175.1 Microbacteriaceae bacterium | reverse complement strand
CTTCGCCGCTGTGTACGCGGCGTCGAGTTCGTCCAGGGCCGCAATCAGGGATTCGGGCACAAATCGTCCCCCGTATTCGCCGAAGTACGGTCCGAGTTGGTCGCGCAATGCCATGGATCTAACGCCCTTGCTTGAGATTGACTAGTTACCGAGAAAGTCTGCCAGCGTTCGCACCGGATCTCCTGTGACCAGCGCCTCTCCGACGAGTACAACGTCCGCTCCCGCCTCGCGGTAATGCGCGACATCCGCGGCGGTAAGCACCGCGGACTCGGCGACCCGGATTACTCCGGACGGAATTTGGCCGGCCAGGGTGCCAAAAAGATTCTGGTCAAGCTCGAAGGTACTGAGGTCGCGCGCATTGACCCCGACCATCCCCGCACCGATATCGAGTGCACGGGACACCTCGTCGGCGCTGTGGGTCTCTACCAGCACGGCCATTCCGAGCATGCTGGTCAGATCGAACAGGTTCGCGAGGGTGACCTGGTCGAGAGCCGCAACAATCAGGAGCACGATATCGGCTCCGGCGGCCCGTGCCTCGAACACCTGGTAGGGCTCCGCGATGAAGTCCTTGCGGAGTACCGGGATCGAAACCGCACCTCGAACCGCTTCGAGATCAGCGAGCGATCCACCAAACTTTCGCTGCTCGGTGAGCACGCTGATGGCGCTCGCCCCTCCGGTTTGGTAGGAGACGGCAAGGGCGGCGGGATCAGGGATGTCCGCAAGGGCACCACGAGACGGGCTCGATCGTTTCACCTCGGCGATGATGCGAACACGGGACGACGGCGCGAGGGCCGCCAGCGCATCGATGGCGGCGGGTCGGGCGAGGGCGTCGGCCTCGACCATGGCGAGACTGCGTGCAAGGCGACGCTCCGCTGAGTCAAAAAGCGCCCCGGAAACGAGATCAGAGAGCAACTGAGTCAGTGGCCCTTCGGCGTGTATTTGGCGCCGTAGACGCCGTAGCCCATTCGCTTGAGCACGTAGCCGACAAGCATGCCGATGACAAGAAGTGCCACCGCTACCCACACCATGACCTGCACATTGAAGAAGAACGCGACAGTGCCGATGCTGACGGCAACGAGCATGATGATCACTGCCGTCCAGGCCGCCGGGGAATTACCTTCTCCCGGATCGGGGTATTCATCGCTCACAATTCTCCTTCGTGTGTCGCCAGAGACGAGTCTATCGCGAGGTCGGATCGGATCCGCCGCTCAGCGTGTCCCAGTCGGATACCGCGTGGGCTGCGGCATCCTCGGGTGCAGAACCGGCCTCAGCGCCGCCGACCACCTCCGGAGCCTCGAATACCACCGGCTGGCGGTAGCGCCCAGAGGAGCCGGGCCAGCGCCGACCGGTCACGAGCACGAGGACGCCGAGCGCCATCGTGAGGGCACCCACAATGATCGCGATGATCGGATAGGCGGTCTGCGACACCGCTGTCACGAGAGCGGCAATGGACTTCGACCCGCCGACGCCGGTCACGGCGGAGATCGCGGACTCGGAGGCACGCACCGGATTCGATACCGCGAGCACGGCCGAGAGGGCCACCGTGGATCCGATTACCACCTGGAGCACACCAAGTAGCATGCGGAAGACCGGGCCACTGATAGCGAGGGCCGCGATGAGCGCAAGGCTCGCGAGGGCGAGAGCGATGAGCGCTGGCGCCGCGACATCCCCGGTGACGCTCAGCACGGGATGTCCGGTCGCCGACTCACGCAGGGTGATCGAAAACCACTCTCCGGTCCACACCAACAGCGTGAGCGCGCCAAGTACGATTGCGGCGAGAAGAGTCAGGTTCTTCAGTCGACGGTGTGACACGAGCTACTTCACCCGCCTCATCGCGTTGGCGACCGCCACCGCGCGAAGGGGCGCCGCTGCCTTGTTCTGCGACTCGAGGTATTCGCTCTGTGGGTCGGAATCGGCGACCAGACCGGCGCCGGCCTGCACGCGGGCGACCCCGCCCGAAATCGTGGTGGTGCGGATGGCGATGGCGAGGTCGAGGTCTCCCGCGAAGCCGAAATAGCCCACCACTCCCCCGTAGAGACCGCGCTGGGCGACCTCAAGCTCATCGATGATCTCGAGTGCCCGTGGTTTGGGAGCCCCGGAAAGGGTGCCAGCGGGGAAGGTCGCGCGGAACACGTCGATCGAATTTGCCGCGGGCCGCAGGTCGCCTTCGACCGATGATACGAGGTGCATGATGTGACTGAAGCGCTCGACCTGCATGAATTCACTGACCTCGACGGTGCCGGGGATGCACACCTTCAGCAGGTCGTTGCGGGCGAGATCGACGAGCATCAGGTGTTCGGCGCGCTCTTTCGGATCGGCGAGGAGCTCGTCGGCGAGAGCGAGATCCTCCTCGGGACCGATGCCCCGAGGGCGGGACCCTGCGATCGGATGCATGTAGACCCGGGAACTCTCCACCTTGACGAGAGCTTCCGGCGAGGACCCCACTATCCAGTACGGTTCGCCGCCCGGGGCGACAAGGGAGAGCAGGTACATGTACGGGCTCGGGTTGAGAGTGCGCAGCACGCGATACACGTCAATCGCGTCGGCCGTGATCTCGTGATCGAATCTCTGCGAGATCACCACCTGGAAGACATCGCCATCACGAATGAATTTCTTCGAGCGCTCGATCGCCTCGTGGAATGCCGGTGCCTGGATGCGCGGGACCGGCGTTGCGGCGATCGACAGGTCCACCTCGGCCAGCCACGCTTCGGCCGGCTGGGCGAGGGCGGCCTGCATGGTGTCTAAACGCGCCTGGGCGAGCGTCCACAGCTCGTCCGTGGCATCCACTCCGTCGTTGAGAACCGTGGCGATGAGCAGCACGGTGCCGGTGCGGTGATCGACGACGACGAGCTCAGAGACGAAGCTCAACGCCTGGCCGGGGAAGTCGAAATCGGCCGGTGGCACGTTAGGCAGCCGCTCGATCTGACGGATCGCCTCCCAGCCGATAAAACCGACAAGGCCGCCGGTGAGGGGGGGATGCCCGGCAACGTGCGGAGTACCCCAGCGTTCGTAAAGATGCGCAAGCGCCGCGAGCGGTCCGGCCGGGCAGTCGGACCCGAGCGCGCGCTCGGCCGAGAGCCCGTAGTCGAGCCAGACCGCAACATTCGCCCCTGTCTCGTCGGTGGACTGTGTGAGTACCCCAAAACTTGCCACCCCGATGAAGGAGAAGCGCGACCAGATGCCCCCCTGTTCGGCGGACTCCAGTAAAAAGCTGCCGGGTTCGCCCTTGGCGAGCTTGCGGTAGATGCCCACCGGCGTCTCGCCGTCGGCGAAGAGCTCACGGATCACGGGCACCACACGGTGCCCATCGAGCAGCGCATCGAAATGCTCGCGACTGGTGGTCTCACTCATTGGCGTCCCCGTTCGTCGGGTGCAGTGTCGTCAGGTGCAGTGTCGTCGGGTGCAGTGTCGTCGGATACAGTGTCGTCGGATACAGCGGGTCGACGTCGAAGCACGCGTGAGCGCCGGTGTGGCAGGCTGCTCCGATCTGCTCAACCTGCACAAGCAGGGCGTCGGAATCGCAATCCAGGGCAGCGCCCTTCACGTATTGGCTGTGACCGGAGGTGTCGCCCTTTCGCCAGTATTCCTGGCGCGATCGAGACCAGAAGGTGACGCGGCCCTCGGAGAGCGTGCGCCGCAGCGCCTCGACATCCATGTACCCGAGCATCAAGACCTCGTGGGAGTCCCACTGCTGGATGATCGCGGGCAGCAATCCGTCCGCATCGAAACGTGCTCGCGCCAGCGCGTCTTCGAGTTCGGCTGGATTGATCGTGGTGTCCATCGTCATCTGACCCTTCACCGCAATGTCGGTTGTCGCACGAGTACGCCGGCCTCGGCCAGGCCATTCTTCACGTCACCGACGGTCAGCAGACCCGTGTGGAACACGGATGCTGCGAGCACTGCATCGGCCCCCGCAGCGACCGCCGGCGCGAAGTGTTCGACCGCGCCAGCCCCGCCACTGGCGATCACCGGCACCCTGCTGACCTCCCGGATGGCGGCAATTAACGCGAGGTCGAAGCCATTCTTCGTGCCATCCGCATCAATGGAATTCACGAGCAGCTCGCCCGCACCCCGTTCGATGGCCTCGATGGCCCACGCAAGGGCATCGATATCGGTTTCGGCGCGGCCGCCGTGGGTGGTGACGACCCAGCCGCTGGCTCCGCGAGCGGAGCGCTTCACGTCGAGGGAGAGAACGAGGGCCTGCGCGCCGAAGCGATCGGCGATCTCGCCGAGAAGGGCCGGGCGGGCGATTGCCGCGCTGTTCACGCCGATCTTGTCGGCGCCGTGCCCCTGGAGGCGGGCGACATCATCTGCAGAGCGCACTCCCCCTCCCACCGTGAGCGGAATAAAGACCTGCTCGGCTGTGGCCTTCACCACGTCGTACATCGTCGCTCGGTCATCGACCGTGGCTGTGACGTCGAGGAAGGTGATCTCGTCCGCACCCTGCTCGAAGTAGCGCCGCGCGAGCTCGACCGGATCGCCGGCATCCCGCAGGTCGAGAAAGTTGACGCCCTTGACCACCCGGCCAGCCGCGACATCCAGGCACGGGATCACGCGAACTGCGACGGGCATGATCAGATCCGAGCCGCGTGAATCGGACTGACGAGGATGGCGCGGGCACCGAGCTCGTAGAGTCGGTCCATGACCTCGTTGGTGTCTTCGCGTGGCACCATCACGCGCACCGCCACCCACGCGCGGTCCCGCAGCGGGGAGACCGTCGGAGACTCGAGGCCCGGTGTGATGGCCGAGGCCGGTTCGATCAGGGCGATCGGCAGGTCGTAGTCCATGAGCACGTACTGGCGGGCCACAAGCACGCCCTGTAGCCGGCGCTGCAGCGTAGTGATTCCGGGCAGGCCTGTCTTCGCGCTGATCAGCACGGCCGAGGATTCGAGGATGACCGGACCGAAAATCTCGAGGCCCTGGGCGCGCAGGGTGGAGCCGGTGGAGACGACGTCGGCCACGGCATCCGCCACGCCCAGTTTGACGGCGGACTCGACCGCACCGTCGAGGGTGACGAGGATGGCGTTCACGCCGTGCCTGGACAGGAAGTCCCCCACCAGTCCGGGATAACTCGTCGCCACCCGCACTCCCGCGAGGTCACCGAGAGCCGAGAAGCGACCGGCCGTGCCGGCGAACCGGAAGGTGGATGCGCCGAAGTCGAGACTCGCAATCTCGACCGCGGTCGATCCGGAGTCGAGCAGAAGGTCGCGACCGGTGATTCCGACGTCGAGCGCGCCGGATCCCACATAGGTGGCGATGTCCCGCGGACGAAGGAAAAAAAACTCCACGTCGTTGCGCGGGTCGGACAGGTTAAGTGCGCGCGGGTCGCGACGGCCGGCGTATCCGGCCTCGGACAACATCTCGGCGGCGGTCTCGCTCAGGGAGCCCTTGTTGGGCACTGCGATTCGCAAC
>JAYTTG010000346.1:0-5423 GCA_043745175.1 Microbacteriaceae bacterium | reverse complement strand
CCGTCGCGATCGGTATTGCACTATTCATCTCCCATTACGCGCCCCGTCGCATCGCTGGTGTGCTCGGCTACCTCGTCGACCTCCTCGCCGCCGTTCCGTCGATTGTGTTCGGCCTCTGGGGCATCATCGTGATTCGCCCCCTGCTTCTGCCTCTCTCCGAGTGGCTCAACCACAATCTCGGCTGGATCCCCATCTTCGGCGGTCAGGTCTCGACCACCGGATCGACCATTCTGGCCGGAGCCGTCGTGCTCGCCGTGATGATTCTGCCCATCATCAGCTCGATCTCGCGTGAAATCTTCCTGCAGACGCCGCGACTCCACGAGGAGGCCGCGCTCGCGCTCGGCGCTACCAAGTGGGAAATGATCACACTCGCGGTCTTCCCCTACGCTCGTTCCGGCGTGGTGAGCGCCACGCTGCTCGGACTCGGTCGTGCACTCGGTGAAACCATGGCGATCGCTCTCATCATTTCGCCATCGATTCAAGTCTCCACCCGCATTCTCACCGAGGGCGAGAATTCGCAAACGATCGCCGCCAACATCGCGCTCAACTTTCCCATCGCGAACGCCCTCCAGCGGGAGGCTCTCATCGGCACCGGGCTCATGCTGTTCGTGATCTCACTCGCGGTCAACATGATCGCGCGCTTCATCGTGTCTCGCACCGGGTCGAGCAAGAAGAGCCCGAAAACGCGCAGGGTTCGTGCATCGGTATCCGCTGCTGCTTCCCCTGAGTCCGCGGGGGGCGAGGGATGACCGCCACCGCGCAGTCCGGCACTCGCAAGCCCCGAGGCCCGATGACCAACGCACTCTCTACCGGCCAGCTACCGCGCTTCATCGAGTTCTACGTGCTCGCCGGGGCCCTCGTCATCAGCGGCGGTGCCCTTGCGCTGATGGGGTTCAACTGGGGCGGCTGGATCTTCGTCTCGATCATCGTCTACCTCATCGGACTTGCCGCACTCTCCACTGTGGCCGAAAACCGTCGTAAAGCCGTCGATCGCGTCGTGCGCAGTCTCGTGACGATCGCATTCCTGCTGGCGATCGCACCACTCATCTCGACCCTGTATACCGTGACCGCCAAAGGCATCGGCCAGCTCAACTGGGCATTTATCTCGCAGACCGGTGGTGCCGTTTTCGATCCAACGACGCTCAAGGTCGCGGTCACCTCCGGCGCACTTCAGGCCATCGTCGGCACCGTCGAGATCACCGGCATCGCGGCGCTCATGTCTATCCCGATCGGCCTGCTCACCTCGATCTACCTGGTGGAATATGCCCAGCCCCACCAATGGATGGCGCGCACAGTGACCTTCCTGGTTGACGTGATGACGGGCATCCCCTCGATCGTCGCCGGACTGTTCGCGTTCGCGCTCTTCACTCTCATCGTCGGGCCGAAGGCGTTCAGCGGCTTCTCGGCTTCTGTTGCCCTGTCGGTGCTAATGATCCCGATCATCGTGCGCGCGTGCGAAGAGATGCTTCGGCTGGTGCCGCATGACCTTCGCGAAGCATCCTTCGCTCTCGGTGTCTCGCGCTTTTCCACGATCGTTAAAATTGTGTTGCCGACAGCGATCGCTGGCATCATCACCGGCATCATGCTCGCCATCGCCAGGGTCATCGGCGAGACGGCGCCGATCTTCATCGCGGCAAGCTTCACCGACAACCTCAACTTCAACCCCTTTTTCGGGCCGATGCAGACTCTGCCGGTGCTCGCCTACGCCGGCTACAAGTTCCCAGGGCAAGACATCGCTTCATCGAACGCGTCGGCCTGGGGTGCGGCTCTGCTGCTCGTGCTCATCGTCGTTATTCTGAATATCATCGCCCGTATCATCGCCCGAATCTTCGCCCCCAAGATCGCCCGATAGCGGTATGACGAACGGACCCGAAGGAAAACTGTGTCAAAGCGCATCGAAGTAAATCATCTGGACATCTTTTACAGCGACTTCCTTGCAGTGGAAGACGTCACGATCTCGATCGAACCTCGCACTGTTACCGCTATCATCGGCCCGAGCGGATGCGGCAAGTCGACCTTCCTTCGCACACTCAACCGCATGCACGAGGTGATCCCCGGCGCGCATGTCGAGGGCGAGGTCATCATCGACGGTAATAACCTGTATGGCGAGGGGGTAGATCCCGTGTTGGTGCGGCGCCAGGTTGGCATGGTGTTTCAGCGCGCCAATCCATTTCCCACCATGTCGATCCGTGCCAACGTGCTCGCTGGCGTCACCCTGAACAACCGCAAGCTGTCGAAGAGCGATGGGGATGCCCTTGTCGAGCACTCACTCCAGCGAGCCAACCTATGGAACGAGGTGAAGGACCGCCTCGACAAGCCAGGAATGAGCCTCTCCGGTGGCCAGCAGCAGCGGTTGTGTATTGCACGTGCCATCGCGGTATCTCCGGACGTGCTTCTCATGGATGAGCCGTGCTCGGCCCTCGACCCCATCTCGACCCTCGCCATCGAAGACCTCATCGAGGAACTCAAACTCGACTACACGATTGTCATCGTGACCCACAACATGCAGCAGGCCTCTCGGGTGTCCGACCGCACCGCCTTCTTCAACATCGCAGGAACGGGAAAACCCGGCAAACTCATCGAGTACAACGACACGAACACGATCTTCTCGAAGCCGAGCGTGCAGGCGACGGAAGACTACGTGTCGGGTAAATTCGGGTAGTGCCGGTCTCGTTACGCAGTCGTCAGGCGCTGGGTACTGCCACAATCGGCGCGGTAGTTGGCTTGTGTGAGCCGCCACTCGGCTCGACGGTGATGCCGAAGGTATCCCCCGCGCTCATCGCGCCGGCGAGCACACTCACGGTTGTGCCCGAGGATGCCGCGTCAAAAGTACCAGCGGGCGTCGCGTGCGACCCCTTGTCGATGTACCAGAGCTCATATGTTTTATCACCGGTGAGCTTCGGGAGCTTGTCGATCACCACGGCAGACTGCCTGAGGCCCACCGACCAGACGAAAGTGGCCGTGCCGCCGCCGGCGACAGCCGCCTTGGCCTGCTGAGAGTCTTTCGCCGAGACGATCGCTGAGACGGCCGCTGCTTGCTGCTGAGACTCATCGGCCGCGGAAAGCCCGAGGATGTTGCCCCCGACGAAAAGGGCGACTGCTGCTGCGGCGGCCACCAGAATCACAGCCGGGCGCGTGTACCAGTGAGCGGCAGCTCGCGCGGTCGCCCGGGACGGCTCGGCGAGGCTTGCTATGCGGATGTCTTCGGCCGCTTGCGGCGATGGAGGCTGCTGAGTGTTCGCTTCGGGGGACGCTGCCGACACTGCCGTAAGCGTGGGCCGCGGCACCGGGAGAGGTGCAAGCTGCGGGGTAACGGCGATTTGCGCCATGAGGCGTGTTTTGAGGTCGGCCGGGGGAGTGACCGGCTCGGTCGCGAGACCGATAGACACCGCTGTGTCAGACAATGAATCCACCTCCGCTCGTAGCTCTTTGGATGTCAGCAGGTGTGCCTCGAACCGGTTTTTCTCTTCGCCCTCAAGTGCGTTCAGCGCGTACGCGCCGCTGAGGAGGTGTAATTCTTCGCGATCAGTCACGATGCCACCCCCAATTCATCACGCAGACGGATCATCCCGTCACGCAGTCGTGTTTTTACCGTGCCGATAGGCACGCTGAGCATTGCTGCCACTTCACTGTGGCTATAGCCGCCGTAGTACGCCAGGGAGACTGCCTGACGCTGCAATTCGGTCAATTGCGTCATGGCTTCCTTCACCCTCTCGTGCTCGATGGTCGTTTCTACCGTGTCCGCCACATTGTCGTAGTCGGAAACATAATCCCTGATGCCGATCTTCACGTCCCGATCGCGACCGGACTGCGATGACCTGATCCGATCGATTGCGCGACGATGGGCCATGGTGAGGATCCAGGTGGATGCCCCACCCTTGCTCGGCTCATATCGGGACGCGTTCTGCCAGATCTCCAGGAACACCTCCTGGGTCACTTCCTCCGATTGCGCATGATCAACCAGTAGTCTGCGGATCAGCCCGAATACTCTCGGGGCCACCTCGTCGTACAGTGCTCCGAAAGCCGCCTGGTCGCCGCCCGCGATCTGCGCAAGCAAGGTTTCCTTCGACGCAGGTTTGTCCAGGAACTCACTGTCCTGACTGCGGTCGGTTTCACGGGGCACGAGCCTAAGCATTGCAAACAATTCGTGCGATCGTGCGCGGTGCTGGAATAACACTCCTTGTGAGCATCAAAACCAACATCTCATTATTCGATTGTCCACGGCCAGCGCAGGCGGGAAGCCTTCGATTCGCTTCCGAGGTCATTCCGACTGTGCTGGTCACAATTTGAGTTCGCGACCGAGGCGAAAACGGATTGGTCCTTGGCACATTCGCACTCACAATGGGGGAATTTGCCGCCGGTGCTGCACCGTGAAAGGTGCCAGGCCGCAGAAACGCCTCTCGGCGCTAGGCCGCTCGGAGCGGCGAACATTGGAGCCCGGGGTTACTGCGGCCCGGCGATGGCCCTTGCGAGCCGGTCACGATTGTACCAACCGACTCTGGGTGCTTTCTCTTTCGTGGCGCATGGCCGGCCCGCGGTTGCGAAGTTGGCACAGGGGCAGGCTGAGAACAACGTTCGTCGTTAGTCGAGCGAACCGGCCCGCCAAAGCCGCGCGCACGAGACAAACTCAATGGCCGTCTGCGAGAGGCGCAGGGCGCGAATCGTGAGTTCGGATGCCCGCTCCGGCGACGTGAGGTCAGAATCATCTGCGACGCTCGTGGCTCCGAGTGCCATGACACGGCAGAAGGCGGCCGCGCGGTCAAGAGCAACCCCGAAGTCGCCCTGGAAGAGCCCTCGCAGGATCTGGTCGGCAAGCGCGATGATCTCCGCGGGACCTGTCGGAGCGGTCGCGCCAGCAACGACCGGATCGATGGTCGTCGCGATCTCGGTGCCGCGCTGGAACAGGTAGGCAGTGCCCTCGGCATCCTGGCGCACGAGTGCGCGCATGAGATAGATGCGCCAGAGGGCCCCGGGAAGGCTGCGCGGGCTGGCGCGCGCCCACAGTTCGGCGACGGCGTCGATGCCGTGCTCGTCGGTAAAAGCCACAAGCCGGTCGACGACGCCCTGGTCAGAACTCAGTCGCACGCGACTGAGCAGCGCTCCCGCGGTCTCATGGGCGACACGACTGATCTGGGCGGGGTCTTCCCCGCCCACGAAGCTCTCGAACTTGGCACCCGAGAACTGGGTCGGCTTGTGGAACTCATCGGTCATCCGATCAAGCCTAAGCGAGCCGTTGCTGTGCATACGGCTCGTTCGCGGCCCGCGCAATCCACGCTAGATTTAACCGCAGGGGCCTCTAGCTCAGTTGGTAGAGCATCGGACTTTTAATCCGTGGGTCGTCGGTTCGAGCCCGACGGGGCCCACCCCTCTCGTCCGATTAACTCACCTGTAGTGGGATAGCCCCATGAGATTGACCTCGCTGA
>JAYTTG010000345.1:0-5436 GCA_043745175.1 Microbacteriaceae bacterium | reverse complement strand
GGCTACTCCAACCGTCTCGTCGACTTCACCGAGTACGTCGCAGACCGCCTGTAAGGCAGCCGGATGACGCTCCGCACGATCGATTCTCTCGGTTCGCTCGCGGGCAGGACGGTCATTGTCCGCTGTGATCTGAATGTGCCTCTTACCGGCGCCCAGATCACGGACGATGGCCGCATCCGCGCCTCGCTTCCCACCCTCAACCTGCTCATCCATGCTGGCGCCCGTGTGGTCGTGGTGTCGCATCTCGGACGCCCACAGGGCGCCCCGGACGCGAAGTACAGCCTTGCTCCAGTGGCCCAGCGGCTGAGCGAGCTTCTCGGTAAGGCCGTGACGTTTGCCTCGGACACCGTGGGAAGCTCTGCAGCGGAAGCCGTGGATGGGCTGGCGGACGGAGAGGTCGCACTGCTTGAGAACCTGCGTTTCAATGCGGGGGAGACGGCAAAGAGTGCGGATGAGCGTCGTGAGTTCGCACGCAAGCTCGCCGCTTTCGGTGATGCGTTCGTCTCCGATGGATTCGGTGTCGTCCACCGCAAGCAGTCGAGCGTCTATGAATTGGCCGAGTTGCTGCCGAGCGCAGCAGGCACCCTCATCGTCACCGAACTCGACGTGCTCGAGCGGCTTACCGAGTCGCCCACCAGGCCGTATTCTGTCGTGCTCGGCGGATCCAAGGTGTCGGACAAGCTCGGCGTGATTGCCCACCTCCTTCCGCGGGTCGACTCTGTGCTCGTCGGTGGAGGCATGCTTTTCACTTTCCTGGCGGCGCGGGGTCTCAAGGTCGGCGCAAGCCTGCTCGAGAGTGAGCAGTTGGATGTGGTGCGCGGCTATCTCGCGAAGGCTGAGGAGCTGGGAGTCGAGATCGTGCTTCCCACGGATGTTGTCGTCGCCTCCAAATTCGGAGCCGACGCGGAACACCAGGTGCGTCCGGCCGACGACATCGAGGGCTCGCCATGGGGTGAGTCCGGTCTTGGACTGGACATCGGGCCGGAGACGGCCGCCCGCTTCGCGGAGGTCATCCGTGCGTCGAAGACCGTGTTCTGGAACGGTCCAATGGGTGTCTTCGAACTCGCGCCCTTCGCTGCGGGCACGAAGACTGTCGCCCAGGCATTGACCGAGGTCGACGGCCTGTCGGTGGTCGGCGGAGGGGACTCTGCCGCCGCGGTGCGGGCCCTCGGGTTCACCGACGGCCAGTTCGGCCATATCTCCACCGGTGGTGGTGCGAGTCTCGAATTCCTGGAGGGCAAGAGCCTTCCCGGCCTGGAAGTACTGGGATGGACAGCACAATGACTACACGCACGCCATTGATCGCCGGCAACTGGAAGATGAACCTCGACCACCTGCAGTCGATCGCCTTCGTGCAGAAGCTGGCCTGGAGTCTTAAGGACGCGAAGCTCGACTACGGCACGGTCGAGGTGGCGATCTTCCCGCCGTTCACTGACCTGCGTTCGGTGCAGACTCTGATCTCAGCTGACAAGCTCCCACTTAAATTCGGTGGCCAGGACGTGTCGGCCCACGACTCCGGTGCGTATACCGGTGAGATTTCGGGTGCCTTCCTCAAAGCCCTCGACTGTGAATACGTCATCATCGGCCACTCGGAGCGACGCACGCTTCATCACGAGACCGACGAGGAACTCGCTGCGAAGGTTGCTGCGGCGATTACCCACGGTCTTGTGCCGGTGCTCTGCGTCGGTGAGACGGCCGAGGATCTCGAGAAGCACGGACCGAGTGCCGTTCCCGTCTCCCAGCTGCGCAGGGCTCTCGCATCGGTGAAGACGGGAGCAAACATCGTTGTGGCGTACGAGCCGGTCTGGGCGATCGGATCCGGCCAGGCGGCGACCCCCGCGCAGGCAGAGCAGGTCGCGGCCCAATTGCGGGCCACTCTGAGGGAGCTCATCGGCGAAGAAGCGGCGTCCGCAACCCGCATCCTTTACGGGGGATCGGTGAAGGCCGCGAACATCGCGGGCTTCATGCGTGAACCCAACGTGGACGGTGCCCTGGTCGGCGGGGCGAGTCTCGACCTTGCGGAGTTCTCCAGCATCGCGCAGTTCCAGAAGCACGTCGGGACCTGAGCCGTCCCTGCCTCGGCGGTTTCACAGCGGACCGCTGAGGCAAGTTATACTGAACCTCGCCCGATAGACCTCATCGGCGCGCCCCAGAAAGGCTGTTCGTGGAAATACTTCAGGTCATCCTGCAGGTGGTACTCGGCATCACGAGTCTCCTGCTGACCCTCCTCATCCTGCTGCACCGCGGTCGCGGCGGCGGGCTGTCCGACATGTTCGGCGGTGGAGTGACCAGCAACCTCGGAGCATCCGGAGTCGCCGAACGCAACCTCAACAGAATCACTTTGATCCTCGCGCTGATCTGGGTGTCATCCATTATCGTGCTTGGTCTGATCACCAAGTTCGACGTGACCGGCTAGGAGACGTACCTATGGCTTCAGGTGGCAGTGCTATTCGCGGTTCTCGTGTCGGTGCAGGACCGATGGGGGAGCAAGACCGGGGTTTCCACGCCGAGCGACTGCAGGTCTTCTACTGGTGTGCCAACGGGCACGAGTTGAGTCCCCACTTCCTCGCAACGATCGAGCCAGAGGAGATTCCCGCGACTCTCGACTGCCCGAACTGCGGGCTTCCGGCTGGACGCGACAAGGAGAACCCGCCGTCAGTCGTGAAGGTCGAACCGTACAAGACGCACCTCGCCTACGTGAAGGAGCGACGCACTGAAGAGGAAGCCACTACGCTTCTCGATGAAGCGCTTGAGCAGTTGCGCGCGCGCCGCGGACGCCTGACGCCGCAGTAGTCCTGCCGGACTGGCGGGACCCAGTCGGGCGAGAGCCCTCAGTACTCCGCCGCGATCAGGTCTTCCGGCACCTCAGCGGCAGCCTCACGGTCGACAAAGAACACCGTTCGCAGGCGTCCCTCGACTCCGGCCGCCGGCACTTCCCAGGTGCTGGCGCCCGCAAGGGCCAGTCCGAGCGCTGAGGCCTTGTCCGGGCCAGCGAGGGCAAGCCAGATGCGATCCGCACTGTTGATCACCGGCAGCGTGAGGCTGAGGCGCTCTGGCGGTGGCTTGGGTGAGTTGCGAACGGCGATGACCGAGCCCACTGTCACGCGGATGCCCGGGGTATCCGGAAATAGCGAGGCGACGTGCCCGTCCGGACCGACGCCGAGGAACAGGATGTCGAATCGCGGGGCATCCCGGCCCTCGTCCGCCGCATCAGCAAGTTCCGCGGCGTAGGAGGCTGCAGCCTCGTCGAGGCTGATACCGGCGTCCGAAGCGGCACACCAGTGAATATTCTCCGGGCGCAGTTCGACGTGATTGAGCAGCGCCGTGCGGGCCTGCGTATCGTTACGCTCGACATCTCCGCGCGGAAGCCACCGCTCATCGCTCCACCACAGGATGACGCGGGACCAGTCGATGCTGTCGCGCGCCGGCGACTCATTGATCGCCTCGAGAACCGCACTTCCGACGGTGCCTCCCGTGAGGGCGATGTTAACGCGGGGCTGCTGGTCGAGCAGGTCCACGACCTTCGTGATGAACCGTGCCGCTACCGAACCGGCGAGGGCCTTCCGGTCGGCGTGCACGAGCACACGACGGGCATTCGTCACTGCTCGGGCACCGTGATCGATCCGGTGACTGTGGGGGCGTCGAGCTGGGCGAGACCGTTCTGGATCACTGCTCCGAAGAGGTCATCCGGATCGAGACGGCGCAGTTCCTCGGCCAGGCAGTCGCGAAGGCTGCGACGGATCAGCGAGATATCGTGGATCGGCTGGTTTGGTTGCACGAGTGTGACGATATTCGTGTTGGTGCGCTCAAGCTCGATTACGCCGGACGCGCGATGCAGCCGGACACCCTGGATTCCGCTCGATCCGTGCGCCGGAGTCACTAGTTCGTGGCGTGCGGGAACCTTCAGCTGCATCTGCAGCCAGGCGGCGAGAAGTCCCGTCGACGGCGAGTCAGGGGCTCCATGTACCTCGACGCTGGTGATCGACTCGTAGGGCGGCTGGTCGAGTACCGCTGCCAGCTGCGCGCGCCAGAGCGTGAGACGTGTCCAGGAAAAGTCGGTATCGCCGGGACTGTAGGTGCGGGACAGGTGATTCAGGAACCCGCGGGGATCACGCTGGGCCGCGGCATCCGTAATTCGACGCTGGGCGATGCGACCGAGAGGAGACTCAGAGGCCACCTCCGGTGCTTCGCCCGGCCACCAGGCCACCACAGGTGCATCGGGCAGCAGCAGGCCGGTGACCAGCCCTTCCTCGTCCGAGGCGGTGTCGCCGTAGGCCTTGAGCACCACGACCTCGCTCGCACCGGCATCGCCGCCGACGCGGATCTGCGCGTCGAGACGCGGGGCGTCCGACATGTCGGGGCCGTCTGCTCCGGTAGAGATCACGATGACGCGCATCGGATGCTCGCGGGATGCGTCGTTCGCGGCTTCGATGGCTTCCTCCTCGTGTCCGAGGTTGGTGGATATCACGAGGGTAAGCACGCGCCCGAGAGCGACAGCACCCCCCTCTTCCCGGATCTTGACGAGAGCCTTCGAGATCTGGCTCGTTGTGGTGTTCGGAAGATCGACAATCATGAGCGTTTCCAGACTGTGGTGGTCACGGGCGTCGCCAAACGCGGCCGTCGCGGGCAAGGAGTTCGTCGGCGGATGCCGGTCCCCAGGTTCCGGGACGGTATTGCTCTGGCTGGCCCTGGGTCGCCCAAAACTCCTCGATCGGGTCGAGGATCTTCCAACTCAGTTCCACCTCCTGGTGGCGGGGGAACAGCGGTGGATCGCCGAGAAGCACGTCGAGGATCAGACGCTCGTATGCTTCCGGGCTTGCCTCGGTGAACGCGTGCCCGTATCCGAAGTCCATGGTGACGTCCCGCACCTGCATACCGGCACCCGGCACTTTGGAGCCGAAGCGGATGGTGACGCCCTCATCCGGCTGCACACGGATCACCAGAGCGTTCTGGCCGAGCGCAGAGGTCTGGCTCTCGGCGAAGAGATTTTGCGGGGCACGTTTAAAGACGACAGCAATCTCGGTGACCCGCCGGCCGAGCCGCTTGCCGGCACGGAGGTAGAACGGCACTCCCGCCCAGCGGCGAGTGCCGATGTCCAGGCGAATCGCGGCGAAAGTCTCGGTGAGCGACTTCGGGTTCATGCCGTCTTCCTCGAGGAATCCGACTACCTTCTCCCCGCCCTGCCAGCCGCTTGCGTATTGGCCGCGGGCAGTGGAGTGAGAGAGATCTTTCGGCAAGTGGATGGCCGAGAGCACCTTCTCCTTTTCGGCACGAAGATCTTTTGCGGCGAATGACACCGGCTCTTCCATCGCCGTCAGTGCGAGGAGCTGCAGAAGGTGGTTCTGGATGACATCGCGTGCGGCGCCGATCCCGTCGTAGTAGCCCGCGCGACCGCCGACACCGATGTCCTCAGCCATGGTGATCTGAACGTGATCC
>JAYTTG010000344.1:0-5437 GCA_043745175.1 Microbacteriaceae bacterium | reverse complement strand
CGGGAAGCGGATGCTCGCGAAAACGCTCCAGGTCGAGATCGTCCCAATTCACGGAGACCGAAGTCGCGGTGTATTTATCTACATCGAATGCCATGTGCTGTGGGAAGAGGCCAGGCGGCGGCTCTTCCGCTCCTTTCGAGCTGTTACGAATCAGTGGGGTGGGATCCGCGTTTCCAGTTGTGAATGCTCCACCTTCTTCGTTGCGCTTCGCGCGACAGATTGGTGTCCGGATTAACGGCGTTGGGGTTTCCCAGCAGTTCGAGCCAGACCAGGTCGGCATGACTGTCCCCGTAGCCGTAACTCTGTGAAAGATCGAAACCGTGGGTTTCGGCATAACGCAGCAACCAGGCGGCGCGGGCCTCGTCGACGAGCGGCGGCTGGGCGAGATAACCGGTGAGCACACCATCGCGCTCGTGCATCGACCCGGCGATCACCTCGTCGAAGAGATCGGCGAGTGGCGCCACGAGCGTGCCGATGGATCCCGTGACGAGCACCGTACGATGGCCGGCCGCTCGGTGTTCCTTGATACGTGCGATGGCGGCCGGCATGGTGTGACGCAGCAGCGTCTCGCGGTAACCGCCGGAGACGACGCTCTCGAGACGCGCAACCGGCATCCCGCTATACCGACGCAGAAAGACGCGGATGAACTCGCCTCGATCTCTGCGCTCGGCGCTCAGATAGCCGGGGAGCGATGCGAGCAGGCTCGCTACCTCACCGGGCCAGGCCGCCTTGCGGAAGCCCGCCGAGCGCACCCAGAGGTACTGCTCGACGATGTTGGAGTCGACGACGGTGCCCTCGAGGTCAAACACGGCCATGACATCCGACCGCTCTGGAAGCGCCTTCTGTATCCTTTCCGACGCCGCGGGACGCACCGAGAATGCGCGAGTGAGCGTCGTGATGGCCGGGAAGTGCACGCGCTGGAGGTAGTCCTCCCAGTCGATCGTGGTCACGTCGAATCCGGTGTCGTCTCCGGGCGTGGATGCGAGCGAATCGCCGAGGGCACGAAGCTGACGATCGTCGAAGATGATCTCGGTCTGTACATAGGCGCGGTACAGCTCGGCAAAGTTGCGCAGAGACTCGAGATCGCTGCGACGGGACGTGACCTTCGCGATCTGCGCGCGGGTGCGGGCCGTCGACGGGAATCGTTCGAGCAGCTGTTCTCGCCGATCATTCCAGCGCTCCTGGCCCCGCAGGGCTCGCTCCACCTTGCGGTCCCCCGGGAAACTCCAGGTGGGAACGCGCACCTGGCCTTCGCTGGCGTGTGGCATCGGGTTCGCGGTGAAAAACTCCTTCATGTTCTGCAGCATGCGATGGATCGGCAGCGGGTTGCTCGCGCCGGAGCTCACATGCAAGTACTGGGCGACCGGGGCGGGGCGCGCGGCGATCGCAACGATCGCATTGACCACGAAGTCCACCGGGATCACGTCGAGCACGCTGTCGGGGAGCCCGGGAAACTCGGGAAGAAGTCCACGGCCGTAGGCGAGGATGAGCGGATCGGCCACCTTGAAACCGTCGATCCAGCCGGGGAACGGATGCCGCAACGCGCTCTCGATAATCGCGGGGCGAACCACGGACAAGCGATGGCCGACATCCCCCCACAGCTCCTCGGCTGCGCGCTCGGCGAATGCCTTGGTGAGTGTGTAGACATCGGTCCAGCCGAGGCTCTCTGCGCGCGTTCGGCCGTAGTCAACGAGACGGGAATGCACCCATTCCACCCGCGCCGCCTCGCCAGCCCGTGCGACGGCCTGTGGACCCTCCTTGCCGTGCTCGGCACGAGCATCCCCGATCAAGCGACGAAGAGTCTCCGGCTGGCGCGAGGCCATTTCGACACGGACCCGCGCATCGCGGGCCGCCTCGAACTCGCTCCGCCAGTCCACGGAGTGGTCGAGACGGGCCTCCGGCACGATTCCCTTGCGGATGCCGCCCACATACGCCGTCGACACGTGCACGACGTGCGGATCGGCGCCGCTCTCCTGGAGGGCCGTATACAGTGCGACGGCTCCCCCGAGATTCGTCTCGAAGGCCTGGTCGATTGGCGGGTCGAACGACACTGATGAGGCGCTGTGGATCACGACATCCACATCGGACGGGAGCGCGGGCACCGAACCGAGGTCGCCCTCGATGACCCGGAGCCGATCTCGCACAGCACGCTCTACCTCGTCGTTCCCGACCCGCTCCCGCCAGAGGCGGAAGACGGGCTTGCGCAGCAGGGTGCGCAGTCGATCGGAAGCACTCGTGGAACCTTTCGAGCGGATGAGCAGTGAGATCGTGACGTTGGGATGCGATGACAGAAGCCGCTCGAGGATCGCCTGGCCGACGAATCCGGTCCCCCCGGTGAGGAAGATATGCGATGAGCCGAGGCTCGACGCGGTGACGGTCTGCGTGTTCTTGGCCGCGAGGGACGTTCGGGGCTTGGCCCGCGTCGTGGCCTTTTCCGTGGGGCTCACGCGCAGAGCTTCCGGCTGACGGCATCGCCGACGCCTGAGTTCATACCGGGTAGCTGTGCGACCCGTCGCCCGATCTCGGCAGCACGCTCGCGGCCGTCGTCGCTGCCGAACACGGTGGACGCGAAGAAGATGCGGTCGTCGTCGGCACGATCGATGGCGCCAATCGGCCACACCTGGCGCTCGAGCGACCTGCGGGTAAGGGAGACGGCGCGCCGATCATCCGTAAGTCGTTCGCGTGCCTCGTGGTCAAAGAAGGCCACATGTCGCGCCTTTACGGCGAGGATCGTGGCGATTGCTGAGGAGAGGGCGGGATTCGCGCTGGCAGTCTCGAGCCGGTCATATGCCGCACGGGTGATCCATTCGTCGACCAGGCCTGAGGTCACGTGCACGCCGATGATCGGTACGCCCTGGATCAGTCCGGCGATAGCCCGGCGAATAGGTCCGCGGCGTTCCACGGATTCGATCCGCGATCGACGGGCTGAGCCCTCGGCGGCGTCGTGGGACTTCCGCTGCCCGTTCGCCTCAAGCACGGCGTCAAGGGCGTCCGCGATCCAGAACTTCTCGAACGCCCAGGTGACCAAAAATGCGGTGATTCGCGCATCTTTATGGGTCGCCGTCACCAGCAGGTTGCGCAACTGCTCCATCGTGCCGCTCTCGAGGCGGGCAAGGTAGCGCACCATGCGAAGGCTTTCGCCGGACAGTGGTTCGGTGGCGAATTCGTCGAGGCGGAGCGTTTCGCGATGATTGCCGCTGGCGGTGCGGGCGAAGGCGCGCACATCGAACCTCGCCGGGGATGCCCTGTCGGAACCCGCCGGAGAGTGTGTGGTGGAATCGCCATTCGCAAATGTCATGATTTCAGGCCCTTGCTACCATCGGAGCCCCCGTTTAGGCAACCAGTTCCCCCTGAGCAGCGTAACCTAACGGCATGGGTGTAGCTCTCGTCACCGGCGGGACGTCGGGCATAGGTGCCGCGTTCGCCCGACTCCTCGCTGCGCGTGGATACGATCTCGTGCTCGTCGCTCGGTCGATGGACCGCCTCGACGAGATGGCTGCCGAATTGCGGGCGTCCGGTCGCTCCGTCGAGGTGCTCCCGGCCGACCTGGCCGACCGTGGTGACGTCGCACGCGTAGCCGAACGCCTCAGCGACCCCGGCCGTCCCATCGATCTTCTGGTGAACAATGCCGGTTTCGGCATGCATGCCTCGCTCCTCGATGCCGACGTCTCCGAATTCGATCGCGGCTTCGAGGTGATGTGCCGCGCGGTGTTTGTGCTGTCCGGCGCCGCCGCCCGCGGAATGGTTGAGCGAGGCTCCGGCAGGATCGTGAATGTCTCGAGCACCGCCGGTTTCCTCACTATGGGCAGCTACTCGTCCATCAAGGCGTGGGTCACCTCGCACACCGAGAGCCTCGCGGTCGAACTGCGGGGCACCGGCGTCGCCGTGACAGCCCTCTGCCCGGGATGGGTTCGCACGGAATTTCATGACCGGGCCGGCATCCGTTCGAGCAGCATCCCAAACTTTATGTGGCTCGACGCCGAACAGTTGGTGAGCGCAGCTTTGCGCGACGTGGATCGAGGCACTGTGATTTCCATACCTACTCTTCGCTACCGAGCTCTCATTGGCTTGGCCCGCCTCGCTCCCAAGGGTGCCATCCGTTCCTTTTCCGGCGCGATTTCGTCGTCGCGACGGAAGCCTGTGGCGCGGTGACGGTGCGAATGCCACTCAATTCCCGACCCTCCCTTCCGCGATCCGCAGCCAAGCGGCTTCACGATCGTTTCAACTCGCCGTACCAGGCAATCGCCCGCTTCCTTGCCCAGCGCGCACTCCTCAAACCTCTTATCTGGTCGCTCACCCGCGTCACCGTGATCCGGAGCGAGAAGCTCAAGGATGTCAAGGGTGGATTCGTCGTTGTGGCGAATCACTCGAGCCACCTCGACACTCCCCTCATCGTCGGCTCGCTTCCCCGTCCCCTCGCGCGCTACCTCGCCGCGGGGGCCGCTGCGGATTACTTTTTCAACGTGTGGTGGCGTCGTGGCCTCACCGCGCTGTTCTTTAACGCTTTCCCGGTGCGACGGACGGGGACACAGACCTCGTCGACGAGTGCGCGCTCACTGCTGATGCGCGGTATCCCGGTGCTGATCTTCCCGGAGGGCACGCGATCGAAAGACGGCGAGCTCGGTCGCTTCAAGCCGGGTGCGGCAGCGCTGGCCGCGGCATGTGATGTGCCCTGCATCCCGGTGGCCCTCATCGGAGCGCACATCGCTCACCCGCGCGGTACAAACTGGCCGAAGCGCGGCAGATTTCCCGTCGGGGTGGTCTTCGGGGATCCGCTCCGCGTCGCCGAGGGCGAATCCAAAGGAGAATTCGCCGAGCGCGCGCGCCAGGAGATCCTGCGTCTGAGAGAACTGCATTCGGCCGATATTCTCGGCCGCCACGCACTACCCCGGCGAAAATAGCCGCGGGCACACGCAATAAGAGGAGCACAGAAGTGACCGATGTACAGCACATGAAGTGGTGGGGCTGGGGACGGGATGGCGTCGCGTTCCACCACGACGATAAGCCCGGCTTCGCCCCCTTCCTCACGTTTGCCCTCGGTCTTGAGCCGGGAGCACCCACGGTCGCGGCCCCGTCCTTCGACGACCTAGATGTGCCGGCCAGCCGTGCGAGCACAGACTTCCTGGCGCAGCTCGTAGCGATCGCCGGAGTCGACCACGTGATCACGGATGACCTCAGCCGCGTCGTGCACACCTTCGGCAAAAGTATCCGCGACCTCATCCGGGTGCGTGCCGGGTCACTCGCTCGAACTCCCGATGTCGTGGTTTACCCGGCCGACGAAGCCGAGGTGCAACAGGTGGTGGATGCCGCCGTCGCGGCCGACGCCGTGATCATTCCTTTCGGTGGTGGCAGCAACATCGTGGGCAGTCTTGAGCCACTCGCCGATGAGACCCGCACCGTGATCTCCCTCGACCTCGGACGACTCAACCGCGTGATC
>JAYTTG010000343.1:0-5438 GCA_043745175.1 Microbacteriaceae bacterium | reverse complement strand
ATCGAGGACGCTCTGCTCTGCAGCATCATGGTGAAGCCGATCGAAGAATGGATGGCTTTTCTCCACCCCGATCAGGCTCGGCTCGCCCGCCGATCGTTCAACGGTCCATCCCGCATTCGTGGTGCCGCTGGCACGGGCAAGACCGTCGTCGGGCTGCATCGTGCCGCATACATCGCCCGCACCCGACCCGGTACCGTGCTCGTCACCACCTTCGTGCGCACGCTTCCAGCGGTGCTGTCGTCACTGATGCAGCGGATGGCTCCCGAAGTGGTCGATCGCATCGAATTCTCCGGCATCCACGCGTTTGCACTCAAACTCTTGCGCGAGCGAGGCGTCGGCACCCATCTCGACCCAGCCAAAGCGAGCCTCGCTTTCGATCACGCCTGGCGCGCCACCGGGCTGAATACCGAACTCGCGCGCATTGACAGCGATGAGGACTATTGGCGGGACGAGATCCTCAGCGTGATCAAGGGGCGTGGACTCACGAAGTTCGAGCAATACGCCGCGCTCTCGCGAATCGGTCGAAAGCGTGGGCTGAACGGCGCCCAGCGGTACGCGGTCTGGCAACTGCACGGCGCCTACCATTACGCCCTGCGCGAGGCGCAGGTTCACGACTTCGCCGACATCATCCTGCTTGCCGAGCAGTCGTTAAACAAGACGCCGCTTGAGGGATACAGTGCGGTTGTCGTGGATGAAGCCCAGGATCTTTCCTGTGCCATGATCCGCATGTTGCACAGCATCGCTGGCGATCGACCCGACGGTCTCAACCTCATCGGCGACGGCCAGCAGACGATCTACCCGGGCGGTTACACGCTCTCCGAGGCGAACATCTCGATTGCCGGCCGAGGCGTGATCATGACTAAGAATTACCGCAACACGATCGAGATCGCCGACTTCGCCCTGTCCCTGGTCGCCGGTGACGAGTTCGTCGATATCGAGGGCGCGCCCTCCACGGCGGATGTCACCTCAGAGGTAGTGCGGCACGGCGCGCGACCTGAGGTGACGCGCTTCACCTCGCGTGTTGATCATGACCGTTCGCTGATCGAACACGTGCGAAGCCTCCTTCGCGCCGGGGTGCACCTGGGTGACATCGGAATTCTCACCCCAACGAATTTCGCCGCCGCCGATGTCAGCAAGGCGCTGGCCGCGGCTGGCCTCAAGTCGATCGAGCTGCTCGCCTACGACGGCACGCCCGTCCAAGCGATCAAGGTGGGAACCATCAAGCGAGCAAAGGGCCTCGAGTTCAAGCAGGTGCTGGTGGTGCGCACTCCCCCGCGGCTGTTCGAGCCGGCGCCCGCCTCCGAGGACTCGGCCGAGACCGAGCGGCGCGAGCTCGACCGGCGGGAGTTGTACGTGGCGATGACCCGGGCGCGGGATGGGTTGTGGGTGGGGGTTGCTTAGGAAGTTCGGAGCGGTCTGGTAGACATTGCTGAGAAAGTGCAACTGAGCGACGGGATCCCCGATTTTCAGTGATGAGAAGCAGGCAGCAATCCGCCTTGCGGCGTTCAGCTGGTTGGACCTAGAAATTGCCGCTGGCCGGTACGACTTCAAACGCTCTGAGCTTCGTAATTTCAACTTCAACGGAGAAATGATCCCGCTGGTCGATGCGCAGAAGGGCATATGGAACCCACAATCTTTCGGCTCCACTTTGAGCGTCGTTTCAATGCTCACTAGCAAATACAACGATGAAGCGGATGCCGACTCCTCCTTGATTCGATACAAATATCGCGACAACGGAAGCGGAGACAACAGAAAACTCAAGCTGGCACTCTCGCGCAAGGACCCGATTCTCTACTTTCAGGAGGTCTATGAGGGTCGGTACGCTGCCAGATACCCTGCTCACGTTTTGGCGGACGACGAGCCGAATGAGACCTTCCTCATCACATTTGATGAATCATTCCGGTTCTTTGCGGACCCTCTGCACATGACCGGCGATGAACGACGGTACGCCGAGAGGCTCTCAAAGGTGCGGCTTCACCAGCCGGTGTTTCGAGCTCGCGTGATGCATGCGTACTCGAGCACATGCGCCGTGTGTAGCTTGAAATATCCAGATCTTCTCGACGCTGCTCACATTGTGTCCGATTCCGACGTTAACGGCTTTGCAACCGTCCAAAATGGCCTTGCGCTCTGCAAGATTCATCACGCGGCCTACGACCGGAACCTGCTCGGAATCTCGCCTAACTATCGGATCGAGATTAACCAAAAGCTTCTCGATGACGTCGACGGCCCAATGCTGAGATACGGGCTTCAAGACATGAACGGCCGGGCGCTCATCCTGCCAAAGCGTGCACAGGATCACCCTTCTACAAACGCGTTGGCAGAAAGATACACCGCCTTCGCTGCCTGACTTACTTGATTTCCTATATCCCGCCCTCATAGTTCCGGTGACACGTTTCGTTCGTCAGTGACAGACGCACCTCCTTAACGGCTCCCGGTGCCATCCGCCGCTGGATTCTTTGCCCCCGGCGTGAAGTAGACAAAACACTTCTTGCGCGGATCGATCGCGAGAGTCACCGCGCGGACGCCGCGCGAGTCGCGTGCGCATCACGCGATGCGAGGTCGGCTGCGTCGGCGACCAAGGGTCGTGCGCTCCATGGAGAATCCGGCTGATGGCGTTGATACGCGCGGGAAATCAGGTTCGGCCCGCACTCGACCTGGAAGTTCGCCCAGGGCCGCACAACCCTGGGCACGAACTCCATGACGAATTCGCCAAAAGCGTGGCCCGAGCCAAGCTCGCTCACTATGAAGCTGCCGTTCCGGTCGTGGAGCCGTGCGTCGAGGTTGCTCACGGAAATGTCGCCACACGCTTCTCGCACCACGTGAACCTCGACGTTCGAGCCGAAAAGTAACGCCCAAGTCTCCGAGGAAGCAACTTAGGATCTGCTATCGACGGCCTCTCCTCCACCGCGCTGAGCTGTCGACGGGTGTTCCGCCAACCATGAGGATTGCGGACTTATCTGACCCCTATTCTCAAAGCTCAAGACCATGTCTCTTGGCCTTCTGCATTTCTTTTGTGCAATGCACAACTTGCTTCAATAGTGAACGCACATAGTGGCGATCATTTGGCGCCGTTCCGCTGATAAGCATGGAATCGCTCACGAGGATGCCATGCACGCAATGCTCTTTTCCGTTGCCAGGGTGGACGAATTCGATGAACCGAGACTCCTTGGTTACAACCCGCCCATGTTGTTCCTCGGTCCCGGGCGGGCACGCGTCGTCATTCTGGACGTGATGGTGGAAATTCTCGATTCTGGCGATGTATCCGTCTCCCACGTTATGGAAGTACGGCAAAAAATCGTGACACTGGTCGAAGAGATGAGAAACCGATGAGCGACGCATCCCTCGGCAAATGGGCTGAAGATCTCACTGCATTTGGCAACGAAGCTCGCCTCACGTCAGGCGCGGACGCTGCCGCATCGGGGCGAGCGATGCTAGAGAAAGCAGTCGGAGGGCCCGAAGGTGTGGAACGGGCCGTTCGCGGGCGTCCCGTGCTTTCGAGCGGGACCGCATCACACGCTCGCGGGTACAGGTCGCCCCAGCGCACGTTTCGGCTTCCTCATGAGCTAGACGAGAAGTTGACTTCCCTGTCTGCGAAACAGGGTCGTCGACAGAGCGACGTTGTCCGAGATGCATTGGCTGAATACATCGAGAGGAATTCGGCGTAAGGCCGAGGACTCGTGATCGATGCCGACACGCAAGCATCAGTAGGCTTCGCCCATGCTGCGACAGCGAACCCGACGACTGCTCGCCCCTGTGGGCCTGGCGTATGTCACGGCGTGCCTGGTGATCGGATTCTGGCCGTCTCCCGTCGACGCGCCTATCGACGACGTGCTCGGGCGGGTACTCGTGTATCTGCACTCCGTCGGGATTCCGGATGTCGTGGACTATTGGTTCATCGAACGCGGAGCCAACGTGCTGCTGTTCGTGCCGTTGGGTGCGCTGATTGCAGCGCAGTTGAATCGGCGGCACTGGTGGATCGCGCTGGTTGCGTGCATCGCGCTCTCGGGCTTCATTGAACTCGGCCAGGCGCTACTGCTGCCGAGGCGTTATGCGAGTTGGAGCGACATCCTCACCAATTCGGTAGGAGCGGCCATCGGGGTGGGAATCACGATGCTGCTAGGACGGCACAGTGGCAAACGCGACCGGCCGCCCGGCGTCGGCGGGCAATCGTCACCGTCAGTTCATTCCCCGTTCTCCTGAACGTAGCGGTCGAGGCCTAACGTGCCGTAAGCGACCGCAGATTGAGCGGCCGACCATCGAAAGGATCCACCCCCGTGACCTCAAAACATCCGCTCTTCCCCCGCTATGGAAAAGCGCTCGGCGCCGTCGCCGTGAGCGCTCTCCTCATTGCGGGATCGGCCACTGCACCGGCACTTGCCGACGGCAGCGACTCCCCCGACTCGGGCGGACACGTCGGCTCGAAGCGGCAGCATGTGCTTCTGCTTTCGGTGGACGGACTGCACCAGAAAGACCTCGACTGGTACGTCAAGGCTCACCCGCAATCTGCGTTCGCAGCCCTCGTCGGGAGCGGCACCAGCTACACCAACGCCCAGACTCCGGTGCCGTCGGATTCGTTCCCCGGCATGGTCGGGCAGGTGACCGGCGGCAATCCCGGCACGACCGGCATCTACTACGACGACAGCTACAACCGTGCCCTGCTACCCGCCGGCACGACGAATTGCGCGAGCGCGACCCCCGGAGCCGAAGTTGCCTTCACCGAGGATGCCGATAAAAACCCTCATGCCCTGGATGCCGGAGCGGGACTCACCGGGCTGCCCGGCAGCATCCTCTCCCTCACCGGACACCCGGAGACACTACTCAACCCCGCCACACTGCCGGTGGATCCGAAGACCTGTACCCCGGTGTATCCGCACCAGTACCTCAAGGTGAATACGATCTTCGAAGTCGCCAAGGCTGCAGGACTCACGACCGCATGGTCTGACAAGCACCCCGCCTATGAGATTCTGAACGGCCCGTCGGGTAAGGGCGTCGACGACCTGTTCACCCCGGAGATCAACAGCGCGGCACCCGCCGCGTACGGCAGTTCCGACTGGACGAAAAACAATCTCGCGACTCAACAGTACGACGGTTATAAGGTGCAGTCCGTACTCAACGAGATCGGCGGTACCGATCACTCCGGCACGGTGAAGCGACCGGTCCCGGCGATCTTCGGCATGAACTTCCAGAGCGTCTCGACCGCCGAAAAGCTGCCGACCTCGAATGGCCTGACCGGCGGATACCTGGCAGGCGGCGTTGTGCCCGGCCCGCTTCTGAGCAAGGCCCTCGACTACGTGGATGCCGCACTCGGCCGCCTGCAATCGGCCATCGCCTCTCACGGACTGGCGAAGCACACCACGATCATCCTCTCGGCAAAGCATGGTCAGTCGCCGACCGATCCCGCAGCCCTGGTGCGCGTTCCCGACGCGCCGATCATCGAC
>JAYTTG010000342.1:0-5443 GCA_043745175.1 Microbacteriaceae bacterium | reverse complement strand
AGCTCGGCATCCGGCCTCTCCGCGTGCAGGTCGCGCAGCGTGTCGATCGTGTAGGTGGGTCCCTGGCGGTCGATGTCCACCCGGCTCACCGTGAAGTTGGGATTCGCCGCGGTCGCAATCACTGTCATCAGGTAGCGATTCTCTTGTGAGGCAGCGGCTGTCTTCTGATAGGGAATACCCGTCGGTACGAACACCACCTCGTCAAGCCCGAATGATTGCGCGACCTCGCTTGCCGCAACGAGATGCCCGTGGTGAATGGGGTCGAATGTGCCCCCCATCACCCCGATTTTCGGGCGCCTTGTCACGCTTTCCACCATCACGTCGTCGGTGCTAGTGATTGGTCGCGTGCCCACTCGCCGCCGAGCCGCCGGTCTTCTGGCTGTGGCGGTTGGCAACATCGCGGAAGCTCCAGACGACGAACCCGAGGGCGACGAACACGACAGCCGCGATAATCGGGAAGACCCAGGACGGGAAGAACAGGGCGATCTTCGCCTCTTCAGCCGCCAGAACAATTGTGCTTAGCACTGACATCCACCAATCATGTTTAAGCGTTATTTCCGCGAGTACAAGCCTACCGGCCCGCAGATGCCTATTCCCTGACCTGACCCTCGCCACGCACCACCCATTTGGTGCTTGTGAGTTCGCTGAGCCCCATCGGGCCACGCGCGTGCAGCTTCTGGGTGGAGATCCCCACCTCTGCGCCGAAGCCGAACTCTCCGCCATCGGTGAATCGCGTCGATGAATTCACCATGACTACGGCCGAGTCAACCTCGGCGAGAAAACGTTCGGTGTTTGCGAGGTCATTGGTGATGATCGACTCAGTATGGTGCGTCGAATAGCGACGAATGTGACCGATCGCCTCGTCGAGAGAGCCGACGACTTTAACCGCGAGGTCGAGCGACATGTATTCGGTTCGCCAGTCCTCCTCGGTCGCCGCCACCGCATCCGCGAAGATCGCGCGCGTGCGCTCATCCGCGTGGATGGTGACTCCGGATGCCCGGAGTGCGCCGAGCACGGAGGGCAAGAGCCGTTCCGCCGCAGCCTCGTGCACGAGCAACGTCTCCAGGGCGTTGCACACGCTCGGGCGCTGCACCTTGGAGTTGTGCACGATGTCGATCGCCCATGCCTCATCCGCCGACTCGTCGAGGAAGACGTGCACGATACCGGCGCCTGTCTCGATGACGGGAACCGTCGACTCCGCAACGACGGTCCTGATGAGGTCGGCGCTGCCCCGCGGAATGAGCACGTCCACCTGTCCGCGCGCCTGCATGAGCTGCCGCGCACCGTCACGACCGAACTCGTCGATCGTCTGAACGGCATAGGTCGGCAGCCCGACGCTCGCGAGCGCATCCTGAATGACCGCCACAAGCGCGCGGTTTGTGTTCTCTGCGGCACTCCCCCCGCGTAATACGACCGCGTTGCCGCTCTTGAGCGCGAGACTCGCGATGTCGACCGTCACATTGGGCCGCGCCTCATAGATAACCCCGACGACGCCGAATGGCACTCGCACCTCGCTGAGTCGAAGGCCGTTCGGCAGGGTCTGGCCACGCACGTTTTGGCCGACCGGGTCGACGAGGGTGGTGACGAGGCGGACCGCGTCGGCCAGCGCACCGAGTCGCGTCTCGTCCAGACGAAGACGGTCTTGCATCCCGGCGCTAAGCCCATTGTCGCGACCGTTCGCGAGGTCGAGGTCATTGGCTGGAATGATCCGATGGGAGTGCGCGACGATGGCCGCGGCGATCGCGTGCAGCCCGCGGTTCTTGAGAGCCGTGTTTGCGGTGGCAAGCAGTCGTGATGCCACGCGCGCCGCATCCAGTTTCTCGGAGAGGGAGCGTGTGGCGACGACGGTTTCAGGCATGACGCCAGTTTAGTTGCGCACCTATCAGAGCCCTACGAGTCACGTTTCGGATGGAGTCGATGTTTACTCGTAAGGAGAAATACCGATCGAATCGCGTCTCGGATACGGGCGATGGCGCTGTGACGTCGATGTCGTCGGTTGGCGCGCGACCCTCACTCCTCGTTCTTGAGGGCGAGCCCAATCGCAAAAAACGTCGCAGCCCAGTGACCGATGAAGATACCCCAACGGTCGGACTGCGCCTTGTCATCACTCTTCTTCATGCGAGAGACCTGCCATGTCATCAACGACAAACCGATCGACACGAAGCCGAGAACGTAGGCATGATTGCTGCGCAGACCGAGGTTGTGGGCCTCCCTGATCGGATCGTAGCTAACCCGTGCGATTGTCTTTTTGGCCATGGTGGGTCCTTTCAACAATTCATCGAACGTACTTTCCTGTACTGTTCCCGCGTATCGGGCCGGGATGCCCCTCATCGATAAAGTTCCCAGCTAAGGCGGAGTGGCACACTGCCGTAAGAGCGCCCTCGATCAGCGTTGTACGCTTGCCGCGGCGAACCAGGTGCCGAGTTCTGCTCCCACGAGAGCAGCAGCCACGTCACGCGTCGATGCGAGCAGCACCGGTGTTCCCGATGCCGCGGCAAGTTTCGCCGCAGCCACCTTCGTGCCCGCACCACCGGTTCCGACCCCCGCCGAACCGATATCGCCGAACTCGACGCCCGCCAGGTCGTCCTCAAAGGGTACGTCCGCGATGCGGCGGGCGCCCGGCTTTTCCGGCGGACGCGTGTAAAGGGAGTCAATATCGGAGAGCAACACGAGCAGGTCGGCCCGCACCAGCTGGGATACGAGGGCCGCGAGCCGGTCGTTGTCACCGAACCGGATCTCATGGGTCGCCACCGTGTCATTCTCATTGACTATTGGCAGGATGCGCAGGTCGAGTAGGCGCTCCATGGCGCGTTGGGCATTACCGCGATGGGTCGGATTCTCGAGGTCCCCGGCGGTCAGCAGCACCTGCGCAGCAACGATCTGGAAGCGGTCGAGGCTGTCCTGGTAACGATAGATCAGCACGTTCTGACCGACCGCGGCAGCCGCCTGCTGGGTCGCGAGGTCAGTGGGGCGGGCATCCAGCTTCAGGTAGGGCATCCCGGTGGCTATGGCTCCCGAAGAGACGAGGATCACCTCGGTGCCTCGCGAATGGGCCGCAGCGAGAGCATCGACGAGCGGTGCGATCTGGCCGGCATTCGCTCCACTGATCGAAGAGGAACCGACCTTCACGACGATGCGCCGCGCGGAAGGGATGCCGCTGCGCGAGAGAACCGGGCTAGACATCCGCCGGAGAACCCTTCGACTCGGCCTCGGCATCCTCGGTTTCGGCGCCGTTTTTTCGTGCGATCGCGAAGCCTTCGTCGTCGTTCCACATGCCGGCCTCGCGCTCGCGGATGAGTTCGGCGCGCGCTTCGGCCTTGCCATCCATGCGGTCGAGATATTCCTGTCGACGCGTCTTCGAGGTCGGGCGATCGTTCTGCACGAGCCTCGGGTCGGTGCCGCGCGGAGCGGTCAACAACTCTGCCGTCGACGTGAGCGTCGGCTCCCAGTCGAACGTGACCGGACCAATCATCACGGTCGAGCCAGCCACGGCTCCGGCTTTGAATAGCTCATTCTCCACGCCAGACTTAGCGAGCCGGTCGGCGAGGGATCCGATGGCCTCTTCATTGTTGAAGTCGGTCTGGGCGACCCAGCGCTCTGGCTTACCGCCAACGACGCGGTAGATGTTACCGCCGGAACCGCCCTCCACCTTGACGGTGAAGCCGGCGTCGCCAGTGGCACGGGGGCGCAATACGATCCGCTGCTTCACCGGGACCGCTGCCTTCTTGGCTCGTTCCGCATCCACCAGCTCGCCAAGGGCGAAAGAGAGTTCGCGCAGCCCCTCACGACTCACAGCAGAGATCTCGAAGACTCGGTATCCGCGAGCCTCGAGTTCGGGGCGCACGAGGTCGGCGAGTTCGCGGCCCTCTGGAACATCGACCTTGTTCAGTGAAATGAGCTGGGGGCGGTCGAGGAGCGGAAGCTGGCCCTCGGGCACTGGATAGGCGGCCAGTTCACCGAGAATCACGTCGAGGTCGCTGATCGGGTCGCGGCCGGGCTCGAGAGTGGCGCAGTCCAGTACGTGAAGCAATGCGGAGCAGCGCTCGACATGGCGCAGGAACTCCAGTCCGAGGCCCTTGCCTTCGCTCGCACCCTCAATGAGGCCGGGCACGTCGGCGACCGTGTAGCGTGCGTCGCCGGACTCCACAACGCCGAGGTTCGGATGCAGAGTGGTGAACGGGTAGTCCGCGATCTTCGGCTTGGCCGCAGAGATCGCGGCGACGAGGCTGGACTTGCCTGCGGAGGGATACCCGACCAGAGCGACATCCGCCACGACCTTGAGCTCAAGGAAGACATCGCCCTCCCAACCGGGGATGCCGAGAAGGGCGAAACCCGGAGCCTTGCGCTTGGTGGACGCGAGCGCGGCATTGCCAAGACCACCCTGCCCACCGGGAGCCACAACATAACGCATTCCCGGCTCGGTGAAGTCGATGAGCTCGTTGCCGTCGGCGTCCTTGACGACGGTTCCGAGCGGAACGGCGAGTTCGATCTCCGCGCCGTCAGATCCACTGCGGTTGTCTCCCATGCCCTGGCCACCCTTTTCGGACTTGCGGTGGGGGGCGCGGTGGAAGCCGAGCAGGGTGGTGACGCCCATCTCGCTCACCAGCACGATATCGCCACCATCACCACCGTTGCCGCCATCGGGTCCGGCGAGAGGCTTGAATTTCTCCCGCTTCACCGAGACGCAGCCGTCGCCACCGTCGCCGGCGCTGAGGTGGAGTGTTACCTGGTCAACGAAGGTAGCCACAACGCATCCCTTCGTGTAGTGAGTTACCGCTTAAAAAGTAAGAGCGAGCCGAAGCCCGCTCGAACCATGAGAAGTGCCGCCCACCGAACAAGCCGATGGTCGAATCGGTCGCTCCGCGACCGTATCGAAACTAGGCCGCGACCACGATGTTGATGACCTTACGGCCACCTTTCGCACCGAACTCGACCGCACCGGCAGCCAGGGCGAACAGGGTGTCATCGCCGCCGCGACCGACATTGACGCCGGGGTGGAAGTGCGTGCCGCGCTGGCGGACGATGATTTCGCCGGCGCTGACGACCTGACCGCCGAAGCGCTTGACGCCGAGGCGCTGCGCATTCGAGTCGCGACCGTTACGGGTGGAGCTTGCGCCCTTTTTGTGTGCCATGAAAAGTCGGTTCCCTCTACTTGATGCTGGTGATCTTGATGCGGGTGAGCTCCTGGCGGTGGCCCTGTCGCTTCTTGTATCCGGTCTTATTCTTGAACTTCTGGATGACGATCTTCGGACCACGAAGATCACCGACGACCTCTGCGGTCACCTTCACTTTCGCGAGAGCCGACGCGTCGTGCGTGATCGTGTCGCCGTCGACCAGCAAAACCGGCACGAGCTCGACGTTGCCGTCTTTGTCGGCCTTGATGCGGTCGAGAACGACAATACTGCCGACCTCGATCTTTTCCTGCCGACCACCGGCGCGCACA
>JAYTTG010000341.1:0-5445 GCA_043745175.1 Microbacteriaceae bacterium | reverse complement strand
TGGCGGCCGCTCGCCTTGACCTCGCCTCGGTGTTTCTGTACGCCGGCTCGATCGCGCCCGGATGGGTGCGCCTCAGCGATGGCACCGAGAAGGAGGTGACCATCATCGACTCCTTCGAGGCGGTCGGTGGTGTCAAGGCCGGCACAATGAGCGACGAAGATGCCTATGCCATCGAGTGTGCAATCGCCCCTGGGGAAGGTGCCTGTGGCGGCATGTACACCGCGAACACGATGGCGAGTGTCGCCGAAGCGCTCGGGATGGCCCTGCCGGGTTCCACGAGTCCGGCCGCGGCAGACCGTCGCCGCGACTATTTCGCGCACAAAAGCGGCGAGGCCGTCGTCAACATGCTTCGCCTCGGAATCACGACCCGCGACATCCTCACTAAAGATGCCTTCGAGAATGCGATTGCCGTGGCGATGGCGCTCGGAGGATCGACAAACGTCGTGCTGCACCTCCTCGCCATCGCCTGGGAAGCGGATGTCGACCTCAGCCTTGACGACTTCAACCGCATTGGCGACACCATCCCGCACCTGGCCGACATGAAGCCCTTCGGCCAATTCGTGATGAACGATTTGGATCGCCGCGGGGGAATCCCGGTGCTGATGAAGGCACTGTTGGATGCCGGACTGCTGCACGGTGATGCGCTCACGGTCACCGGCAAGACGCTCGCCGAGAACCTCGCCGAGCTGAACATCCCGCCGCTCGACGGCACAGTCCTGCGCACGCTTGACAATCCGATCCACGCGACTGGCGGTCTCACTATTCTTCATGGATCGTTCGCGCCGGAGGGCGCTGTCGTCAAGACCGCTGGCTTCGATGCCAAGGTCTTCGAGGGTCCGGCTCGGGTCTTCGAGCGGGAACGCGCGGCGATGGATGCTCTCACCGAGGGAAAGATCGGCGCGGGTGACATCGTCGTGATCCGCTACGAAGGACCGAAGGGTGGACCGGGGATGCGCGAGATGCTCGCCATCACCGCCGCCATCAAGGGAGCCGGGCTCGGCAAGGATGTATTACTCTTGACGGACGGACGATTCTCAGGCGGCACAACCGGACTGTGTATCGGCCACATAGCACCCGAAGCAGTGGACGCAGGTCCCATTGCCTTCGCGCGCGATGGTGATCTGATACGGGTCGATATCGCCGCTCGCTCCCTCGACCTACTTGTCGACGAGTCTGAGCTCGCCGTTCGCCGCTCTGGCTGGGCTCCGCTTCCTCCGCGTTACACCCGTGGTGTTCTGGCTAAGTATTCGAAGCTCGTGCACTCCGCCGCGGAGGGCGCCATAACGGGCTAACCCTGGGTCGGGAAACTGATCCCCTCATCATTCGCACTCTATGTCTCGCAAGGAATATTCAATGACCACGGAAACCGTTGCCGTGCCGACGTCGCCAACCAAGAGAGCTGCCGAACCCGAGATCCTCACCGGATCGGGCGCGATTCTCCGTTCGCTCGAAAATCTCGGGGTCACGGATGTATTCGGGCTGCCCGGCGGCGCGATCATGCCGTTCTACGACGAGCTCATGTCGTCGACGGGCATCCGGCACATCCTCGTGCGCCATGAACAGGGCGCCGGGCACGCCGCAGAGGGCTACGCATCCTCCACCGGCCGACTCGGGGTCTGCATCGCGACTTCCGGCCCGGGCGCCACCAACCTCGTGACCGCGATCGCGGATGCCTACATGGACTCTGTGCCCATGCTTGCGATCACCGGCCAGGTGTTCTCCACGCTGATGGGAACCGACGCCTTCCAGGAGGTCGACATTGTGGGGATCACAATGCCGATCACCAAGCACTCCTTTCTTGTGACGAAGCCGGAGGACATCCCAGCCACCATCGCAGCCGCGTACCAGATCGCCATGACCGGTCGTCCCGGCCCGGTGCTGGTGGATGTCACGAAGGATTGCCAGCAGAACAGCGCGCCGTTCATCTGGCCGCCCAAGGTCGACCTCCCCGGCTTCCGCCCGGTGGTGAAGGCCCACGGTAAGCAGGTCCAGGCGGCGGCGCAGCTGCTCGCCGAGGCGAAGCGTCCGGTCTTCTACGTGGGTGGCGGCGTGATCCGCGCTAAGGCATCCGCTGAACTGCTCGAACTGGCCGAGTTGGTGGGAGCGCCGATCGTCACCACGCTCATGGCCCGTGGCGCCTTCCCCGACTCCAACCCTCTGAACCTCGGCATGCCCGGGATGCACGGCACGGTGCCCGCTGTGCTCGCCATCCAGGAATCCGACCTGCTCGTCTCACTCTGTGCCCGTTTCGACGACCGGGTCACCGGCAAGCCGAGCGAGTTCGCGCCGAACGCGAAGATCGTGCATGTCGACATCGACCCGGCCGAGATCTCCAAGATCCGCTTTGCCGATGTTCCCATCGTCGGCGATGCCAAGGATGTCATCGCCGATCTCGCCATCGCCTACCGTGAGGCGATCAAGACCACACCCTCAGACCTGACCGCGTGGTGGGAACGTCTCGACCTGCTCCGCGCCCGCTATCCGCTCGGCTACGACGAGCCTGAAGACGGCCTGCTGTCGCCGCAGTACGTGATCCAGCGCATCGGCCAGCTCACCGGACCGGAGGCGATCTACGCCTCGGGTGTTGGTCAGCATCAGATGTGGGCGGCGCAGTACATCAAATACGAGCGTCCTAATTCGTGGCTCAACTCGGGGGGCGCCGGCACCATGGGCTACGGGGTTCCCGCGGCTATGGGCGCGAAGGTCGCCGAACCCGACCGCACGGTCTGGGCGATCGATGGAGACGGATGTTTCCAGATGACCAACCAGGAACTCGCCACCTGCACGATCAACAAGATTCCGATCAAGGTCGCGATCATCAATAACTCATCCCTCGGTATGGTTCGCCAATGGCAGACCCTCTTCTACGACGGCCGCCACTCATTCACCGACCTGAATACGGGTCATGACACGGTGATGATTCCGGACTTCGTGAAAATGGCGGACGCGTACGGCGCGCTCGGTATCCGGGTACGAAACAAAGAAGACGTGGACGCCGCCATCACACTCGCCAACGAGACGAACGACCGTCCGGTGGTGATCGACTTCATCGTGAGCCCGCATGCGATGGTCTGGCCGATGGTGCCGCAGGGCGTGGGCAACTCCAACGTGCAATACGCCAAAGACCACGCCCCGTCGTGGGATGAGGAGTAGGCCCGAAATGAGCCATGTACTCTCGCTGCTCGTCGAGGACAAACCCGGACTCCTCACCCGGGTGGCCGGCCTTTTTGCTCGCCGCGGTTTCAATATCGAGAGTCTCGCGGTCGGTGCCAGCGAAATCCCCGGCCTCTCCCGCATCACCGTGGTGGTCGATGTTGAGGAGTTGCCGCTCGAGCAGGTGACCAAGCAGCTCAATAAGCTCATTAACGTGATCAAGATCGTCGAGCTGGACCCCGTGCAGACCGTCGAGCGCGAGCACATGCTGATCAAGGTGCGGGTCGACAACACCACTCGAAGCCAGATTCTCGAAGCGGCCACACTCTTCCGCGCGCGCATCGTGGATGTCGCGACCGACGCGCTCGTCATCGAAGTCACCGGCGATACGGCCAAGGTGGATGCGCTGCTCCGGGTGCTCGAGCCCTACGGGATCAAGGAGATCGCACAGTCTGGTCTCCTCGCGATCGGCCGGGGATCCAAAAGCATCACCGAACGAGTCTTCAAGAATTAACTTTCACCTCACAACAACCAAGGAGAACCGCACCGTGACTGAGATTTTCTACGACAAGGATGCCGATCTCGGCCTCATCCAGGGCAAGAAGGTCGCCGTCATCGGCTACGGCTCGCAGGGCCATGCGCACGCGTTGAACCTGCGTGACTCCGGAGTCGAGGTCGTCGTCGGCCTCAAGCCTGATTCCCGGTCTGTCGTGAAGGCACAGGAGGCCGGTTTCACCGTGCTGTCGTCCGCTGAGGCGGCTGATTGGGCCGACGTGATCGTGATTCTCGCGCCCGACCAACACCAGCGTGGACTCTATGCGGCCGACATCCAGCCGCACCTCGTCGCCGGCAATGCGATTCTGTTCGGCCATGGCTTCAACATCCGCTTCGGTTATATCACCGCGCCGGAGGGCGTCGACGTGATCATGGTGGCACCCAAGGGTCCGGGCCACACCGTGCGTCGCGAGTTCGAAGCTGGTCGCGGAGTTCCCGTTATCGTCGCGGTGGAGCAGGATGCCTCTGGCCACGCCTGGCAGCTCGCCTGGTCCTACGCGAAGGCAATCGGCGGACTGCGGGCCGGCGGCATCAAGACCACCTTCACCGAAGAGACCGAGACCGACCTTTTCGGGGAGCAGGCAGTACTCTGTGGCGGCGTCTCTCAGCTCGTGCAATACGGTTTCGAGACCCTCACCGAGGCCGGCTACCAGCCCCAGATCGCCTACTTCGAGGTGCTACACGAGCTCAAGCTCATCGTGGACCTCATGTGGGAGGGCGGCATCGCAAAGCAGCGTTGGAGCGTCTCCGACACCGCCGAGTACGGCGACTACGTCTCCGGCCCGCGCGTGATCGACCCGCACGTGAAGGAGAACATGCAGGCCGTGCTCGCCGACATCCGGTCCGGTGCCTTTGCCGAGCGTTTCATCGCGGACCAGGACGCCGGAGCGCCCGAATTCCTCGAGCTCCGCGCGAAGGGTGCGGCTCACCCGATCGAGGCGACCGGCAAGGAGCTGCGCGCTCTCTTCGCTTGGAAGCAGGTCGACGAGGACTACACCGACGGGTCCGCTGCCCGCTAGGCGAACCCGAAGAGGCCCCGATCAGTCGATCGGGGCCTCTTCGCTGCCTCCCGCCTCCATAACTCCGGCAATGTGCCGGGGTGCCGTCGAACTCATGCGGGTTTTCGGTGAAGCTGGGGCCGCTGCGAAGAGATCTGCGGGAGTTATGCGCGAGGCTGGGACAATGACACCGCCGACGGCTGCCCGGGTGCGCCGGGCGTTCGCCACAGCAGCACTGTTTCTTGTGCTGCTTTACGTGCTGATTGACGTGGTGCTGCAGTTTCTGCCGCCGCATTATTCGGTGGTGAGCGGCGCCGAAAGCGACCTCGCGGTTGGGCCGTTCGGTGGGGCGATGAACCTTAACTTTTTCGCCAGGGCGGTGATGAGCGGATGCGTCGTGGCGGCGGTCGTGCTCACGGCTCCCGCTTCACGACTGCGGTCAGCCGGCTCGGTGCTTCTCACGCTGGCGGGGCTCTGCTCGGCGGCCTTAGTCTTCTTCCCCACGGACGTTAACCCTCCGGGCGAGTTCGGCATGACCCCGCGCACGACCGTCGGTCTCGTGCATGTGGTGTTCGCCACATCCGGATTTCTCGCTGTATTGCTGGCCATGGCACTGCTTACCCGGTGGATCGGCCGGACTCTCGCGGTGAGGGGCTTCTTTGTGGTCGCGCTGGTGGGGCTGGGGCTGCTCGCCTTAAGCCTGGCCGTATTTGCGCAGTTGGTCGGCCTCACCGAACGG
>JAYTTG010000340.1:0-5461 GCA_043745175.1 Microbacteriaceae bacterium | reverse complement strand
CAAAACGGGTCTGACCAGCATTTCTTCTGGAATGCAGTCAGGCCTGTTGTGGTTCCTGCCCACATCCTGCCCACACTAGAAAAAGTTTCTGGACGGTTTCAGGTCGAAACTCGGGCCTAAGGCGCGATCCGATCGCGCTGTTTGCTTGGGTTTCGCTCCGACGACGCAAGTTGACCTATTGACCTCTGATCATTGTGCGCCGAATGCATCAGTTCGGCGTTCTCGTCTGGCCAGGTTCGGCCGCGGATCGCGACGATGTTGTGGCCGGCTACTCCGTCGCCCTTCGACCCGGCAACCGGGACGAGACGATCATCTGGAACGGGGGAGGGCGACTGGCCCGTGACCTGACCCTGCCGCGGCTGCGGGACGGGTGGCCGGACACCCTACAGTCGGCGCAAGCCGGCGTCGACGAGTGGCGAGCGATCTGGCGAGACCCGATGCGGTACACGCCTGTTGCCCCCGGCCGGGAAGAGCACGAGCCTGGCCCAGAGTTGTGGCGCGAGTAAACCGACCAGTTAACGCAGCTGCGCGACCAGTTGAGTGCGGTCGATCCGACCTATCGTGCCACGTGGGCGCGGGTCGCTCGCGAAGCCAGCGGCACGTTCGCCGCATGCTCGCAGCGGGTCGAGGCGACACCCGGCCCGGTCCCGACGCGGCCGCTAGGTACCGGCTGCGCCGCCCGGGCGCGGCGCCGAGAAATAGGAGAGAACCATGGCAGAGCTACAGGCCGACGGAGTGTTCGAGGCGGCCGAGGGCAACATGCGCCAAGCGCTCATGGCCGCCGCGCAGCTGGCTCGCTCAGGGACCCAGGCGCGACAGGACGCCGCCCAGCGGGCGACGCACCGTGACCTCGGGGAAAAAAGCGTCAGCTGCAGGCGCAGCTCGACGTGCAGAGGGTCGCGGCTCGGGCTGAGCTCGCGCCGGTCCGCGAGTCGTCGTGGTGGGACCAGGCGCAGGTGTGCGATGTCGCCCGTGCCTATGAGATGGCCGTCACTTTCCGCGACGAAGACCAGGCCGCTCGCGACGCTGAGAGCCGTATCCGCCAAGAGTTGCGCGACCGGTACGACGTCGAGGTGTTGGAGACAGGCGCCGATCCCGCCGTGGTGCGCACCACACTCGTCGACCGCGACACCGAGCGGGCCGAGCGTCAGGCGCAGGCTCGCGACGGCCAGGACCTCGCCGCCGGCCTTGTGGTCAGCGCCGAGGTGCTCGATGTGTCGGCGGATCTTGCGGACGCTGAGGAAGCGCAGGATCTTCGCGGCCTCGCCGCCGACGTCGAACACGACACAGAGCTGTCGTGGGACTCGGCCGAGCGGCGTGATCTGCACGTCGAAGGCATCAAGGCCGGCTCCGACCAGGCAGCCGCCGCGACCGCATGGAAGCAGGCCGGCATCGACCAGGCACGTCACCCGCGCGGGGCCGTCAAGGGGGGCCGCAGGGGCAAGTCGCCGCGTGCTCGAGTTCCCGCATCGACGCCGGATCGCCAGATCGGCCGCGACGGCCGATGACGTCTGCCGGCGGACAGCCGACCGCGGGGGAGTGGGGCGCCCCTCTGTCTGCGCCCACGATTCCCGTGTGCGAGCTTGCGCGCGCACGGGTACCTGACGAGCTCGGCAGGTACCCGTGGCGGCACGACGGCCAAGCCGTCTACGTCGACATGGCCAGTAGCCTGCGCGGCCGCGCATGGGGCAAGCACCTGGGCGCCGGCGTCAGCCTCTCCGGATCGTCGCTACGACGGCACGTGTGCGAACTGCTGTTTGGTATCCCGCCCAACGTCACCGGTCGGCCGACCAAGCAGAAGGTCACCGCCGAGCAGGCCGACGCGATCCGGGACTGGTTGCTAGCGTGCGAGCTGTCGTGGCTGCCCTGAGCCACCGTGCTTGAGGCCGACCAGCTTGAGCGCCGGCTTCGCGCGGCTTTTCTGCCGACGCTCAATCGCGTCTAGGGCGCTGCGACCGAGATTCCGTACAGGTGGTCTGCCGCTGTTCAGCGGATGCTGCCCTGGGTGCCATCGGAACGAGTGGCCGACATCGAGGAGGAGCTGCATCCCCTCGAGCGCGACTGCGCCAATGTCGAGGTCGAGCGTGCGGCGCTCGGTGTTGCCACCGCGCGCCAGCGCGACCCGGTGTCCGGCGTCGTACAGCGCCGTCTGCAGCAGTTCGGCCTTACCGCGATCAGAGGCCCAGACCCACGTGGCTCTGGGGCTGGTCGAGATCTCTAGTTCCCGCGCGGTGGCCATAGGTCCATCTCCAAAGCGGCGGCCGCTGTGCGAGCAATGAAGACCCGTCCCAACACGGCATCCGGGCCGATGCGGCCCTTGTCCTGCTTGTTCGAGAAAGTCGCGCGCGCCTCTTCAGTGAGAGTGTTGTCGGTCGGGTATTGCGAGATATTCATCAAGTCGAGTTCGGTCAGCCGCCATCGGAGAGATGCATCTGCGGGCGTTCGTAGACGAGCCGTTTTTCGGCGCCTTCGTCCTGATAGTCGATACAGACCGTGCATTTCGACGCGTAGTCGATCGACTCGAACCTCTTGGGTGTCATGGATCAAGTGTGCTCTGACCGACGTCAGTTCCGATTAAGCCCATACCGCCGCGCGTCCAGGGTGCTCTCGGCAGCGCCGATCGAATGAGGCGGCGTCGCTGGATCAAAACCGTAGCAGGGAAAAGCGGAAGCTGTTCGGGTCGATGGTTCGCAGCTCGACGTTGCCGCCGTGGCCATTGGCGGCATAGACGCTCCACCGCTGGCGGATGCTCTCTGCGCCGTCTGCCTCGCCGATCTACTGGCGCCCATCGAGGGTGTCGGAAACTAAGTAGAAGCTGACCACGGATTACACGCGGTTCGCCACGAGGCATGGTGGTGCTCGCGCATCGCCGCCTGGAGCTGCACACAGTCGAACATCAGCCGGTCGAAGCCGGGGAACGGCACTGGCTCGGCATCCGCGATTTCCATAACCGGATAGGCGGTCGCGATGGGCCCGGTCGGCCGCCAGATACGCGGTGACCTCCAGCGGATCACGAGCCTGTTCCGGAGGTCCGCCATGTGATCTGAGACTGCGAGGTCGAAGATGCGCAGGATGCCGTCGTTCGAGATCTCGCTCCGGTTCTCCACCACCGACCAAAGGCCTCAGTCGCCACCATCACGGACGAAAACAAGACCGGACATTGAATGAACCCCGTGGCTACCACCATCATGAGCCGGGGCGCACCCCGGGCGTTCCTTCTGGAGATACTCCCTTCTTATGCATGTCAAGAGGGCGCGAATTTTGTGGCGGAACGCGTCAGATCGGCAGCGTAGGTGCTGCGTCCTTGGCAGTGCCAGGACGCAGCACCCACGGTCCCTACATGTTCTGGTAGACGTCGATGCTGTCCAATTCAGCGAATCCGGTTTGATGAGTGAACTTGATGGAGTTGGTTCCTGCATTGAGAGTGACCGTCTTGGTGACCTCGGCATCAGTCCCCCCAGTCGGTGGTCGCCGCGTAGCTCAGGGTCGATCCCGTTCCTCCGTTTACGCTCACGCTGTGACTGCTCGTGGCGCCTGAGCCGTTCGAATAGCGAACCCTGATCGTGTAGGTGCCCGCGGTCGGTGCGTTCACGGAGCTGTCCGCGTTGTTGATGTAGCCGACTTGTGCACCGCCTGACGACGACACCCGGAGGGCGCCACCGATGATCGAGCTGTCGTTCAGGGTTGCCGATTCTGCTTCGTATCGTGTGCTCGGCGAATACACCTCGATAGCGTCGAGTTCTGCGAACCCTGTTCCGTGGCCGAAGCTGATCGAATTCGTAAGGGCGTTGAGCGATGCGTTGAAAACGATATAGCCGTAGTTGCCCCAGTCGCGTGTCGCCGGATAGCTCAGCGTCGTGGCGGTGCCTCCGTTGATCGAGACGGGCTGCGTGCCGGTGGAGCCGTTGCCGTTGTCGTAGCGCAGCCGGATCGAGTCTGTTCCGGCTGCCGACACCGACACGGTGTTGAAGTTGACTTGACTGTCGGAGTAGTTGATGTTCCCGACCTTGGCATAGTTCGATGCCGGTCCATGATTCACGATGGTCACGTTGGTCAGCGCGGCCGACTCTGCCTCATAGCGTGTCGCGGCGAGTGGCATTGTCCCCGAGACGACATCGTGATTGCTGCCGTCGGCTGCGGGATACTCGTAAACTGCACGAGCGTTCGATTGTCGAGGGTGGGTGTGATGCTCTGGCTGTAGGCCGCGTTATCACTGTTGAAGTAGACATCGATCGGTGCCTCCACCTGGGTCCAGTCGCCGCTCCCGAGGTTCGTGTTTTGGAGGAAGCTGCTCTTGCTGTAGTTGCTGGTGGGAGAGACCAGTCGGCCTCCAGCGACGGTGAGAGTGCCGTTCGCTCCTCCGGTTGGCGTCCACAATACAAAGGGAGAGCCGAAAAAGAAGGTCCCGTTCGCGGTCTGCAGTTTGGTTCCGAGACTTGACGCGGTGCCCCAGTTGATTCCGTCGGTAGATGTCTTCGCGTAGACGGGTACGTCGGTCTGGCCGACCTCTTTGAATGCGCCGAAATGCGTGCCGTCGGGGAATCGCACGACCGACATCATGCCGGCGCGCGTGTTCTTGTCCGCGACTGCGACGTCGTTGTACAGGCTTCCCCAGGTCTGGCCTCCGTCGGTCGACTCTCGGTGGACGACCGACTGAAGAATGTTGCTGGCTTTCTGCCGTTCGTCCGAGTAATAGACGACCAGATCACCCACCGCATCCACGATCAGATTAGGCTCCCATACCGCGGTCGTGGTTGATGTTGGACTACGGGTCGTCGATGGCCGGCCCTCCGGTGTCGATGGTCGACACGAATGACCACGTCGCTCCGGCATCCGTGCTCTTGTAGAGCACGAGTCGCGTTGTCGAGAGGTTATTGGGGATGGAGTTTCCTGCGAGGAGGATGGTTGCCAGCGGCAAGGACGCCTGTCGCCTGCGGAAGTTCGTAGAGTGCAGGTTGGAAACGGTTGCCTTCGCCGAACTGCACATCCTTGATGTTGGTGACGAAACTCCAGGCCAGGCTGTTGTTGTCGCTTGTGTAGATGGGAAAGCCTGGCTTGTTGCCATCGACGTTGTTGTGGCTCTCGAACGTGCCGACGATTCGGCCGTTGTTCGCGCCGTTGTGCCGCAGAGTGATCGCGCACGTGTAAACCGCACCCCAGTGGCGGTGGAGGGGTCGGTGAATGCGGTCGCGTCCCCCGGGGCGTTACCCGGAAATGCGCTAGCCGACTGTGCCGTCATCATCAACGGCACTGCTATGCAGGCTCCGAGGACAATGGCGAGCCATTTTCGAGTGGCTGCCTCCTTCGGCGTTGTCGGAATTATGCGTCTTTGCGTGCGGATCTCCTCATTGATTGTTCAGCTTCGATGTGAGTTGCAGATCCAGCGCTCCGGTCGTGTGTGGAACGGCCGCACGGGCTGAATATTCGAAGTAACAGCAGCTTCTAACGTTTACCTACAACG
>JAYTTG010000339.1:0-5483 GCA_043745175.1 Microbacteriaceae bacterium | reverse complement strand
GCTGCCCGGGCACGGCGGGTTTCTTGACCGGCTCGACTCGATCCTGCCGAGTGCGGCGGCGGCCTATGTTCTCTTCGTGATCTTCAGGTGAACGGTATCGGCTGACGCGTAGGGCACAATGGTCGCGTGAGTACAACGTTCCCCCGCATCCGCAAGTCCCGGCGCGGCTATAGCGTCGACCAGGTCGAGGACTTCCTCGAAGAAGCACGTCGCGCCTATTCCGCTGGGTCGAACGAGCCCGCCGTAGTGAACGCAACGAACATCCGTCGGATGGCTTTTTCGCTGCAGAAAGGCGGCTATTCCCCTGCCCATGTGGATGCGGCGCTCGAGCGCCTGGAAGATGCTTTCGCCGGTCGAGAACGGGAACGCGCCATCCAACTGAGTGGGGACGAAGCCTGGTACAGCGAGGCACGAAGCATCGCTCGTGACATCCTTGATCGTCTGGCACGACCCGTCGGCCACCGCTTCGATCGAGCCGGTTCCCTCAGTAACGGCTATCACCGCTCGGACGTGGATGCCTTCGCATCGCGCCTCACGAACTACTTCCAGGACGGCCGGCCGATGAGCATCGACGAGGTGCGAACGGTGGCCTTCCGGCCGAAGAGAGGTGGGTATCGGGAGGCGCAGGTCGACCTGCTTCTCGATGCGGTCATCACGGTGATGCTTGCGGTCCGCTGACCGCGAATGGGCTTTTCATCGCCACTTCGGCTAGGCTAATTTTCCTATGAGTAGGCGAGCGCAGGATCTCTCGCCCCAGGTCGCATCACGCGGAGCCGGGGTTGCCGCTCGCGGGCAGCACCTGCGGGCACGTCGGCTCCTGCCAGTCTTTTCCTTCCTTGCGGCAGCAGGTCTTGTGCTGGTGCTGACCATTGCTCCCAACCAGGTGCAAAATTCGTTCGCCGATACCAGGGCCGCGGAGCGCAAAGTGCAGACTCTTGCCATCGCTGGGGTGACAACTGAGGCAGTTGTGCGCGACAACTACAAGGTGACCGAGAAGAAGAAGGATCCCGTAGTCGCTGTGAGCGCTGTGCGGAGCGCGGGCGCTCCGGCTGTCGGCACACCGGATCCGGGCTCTGCCCAGGCCATCGGCCACGACATGGTGATCGCTCGTGGCTGGGGTGAGGACCAGTTCAGCTGCCTCGTCGCGCTCTTCAATCGCGAGTCGCACTGGAACGTGTACGCGGCCAATCCCAGTGGAGCGTACGGCATTCCCCAGGCGCTCCCTGGATCCAAGATGGCATCAGCTGGTGCCGATTGGGCTACCAACCCCGCCACGCAGATCACCTGGGGGCTCAACTATATTTCTGGGCGTTACGGTACCCCGTGCGACGCCTGGGGGCACAGCCAGTCCGCAGGCTGGTACTAAACCCAGGTCCTCCTGATCGACAGAGGGGCAGAAGAGGCCGAGCCTCCGGCGTTAGTTAGGGTAGATGCATGCCCCGCTCGAATCGCCCTCGTGGACCTCGTTCCGGGGCAGCCGGGCCTGGCGACGATGAGGAACACGACATCGCCACTGCCCTGTTAGGCCGCCTGCGCAGCGAGACCCGCCGCGACGGGCTCTGGAATGTGCAGTCGATTTCCGCATCCTCCGCACGCAAGATCTATACCTGCCCGGGCTGCGGGCTGGAGATCACGCCGCGCACGCCACATATCGTGGCGTGGCGGGCCGATGGCCTAATGGGCGAGGCGGAAGGCCTGGCGGCGCGTCGCCACTGGCACCCTCACTGCTGGAAGATCAAGTGAGCGGCGTCGAAATACGGGGTGGGGTCGAGTTGCCCGCCCGACGGGAGGACGTGGAGTTGCACACCTCCGACGGGTTCACCCTCGTGGGTGAGCTCGCGCTGCCGCTCGACCGGGACCCGGTCGCGACGATCGTGGCACTGCATCCGCTGCCCACCGCCGGTGGCTTCATGGACTCGCACATTATCCGCAAGATGGCCGGTCGGTTGCCGGCCCTGGCCGGCCTCGCGGTGCTGCGCTTCAATTTCCGAGGCGTGTCCTCGCCGCGGGGAACCTCGGGCGGTTCGTTCGGCGAAGGTCTCGATGAGAGGCATGATCTCGCCGCCGCGATGGACCTGGTGGCGAAGCGCGAACTCCCTCGCCCGTGGCTGCTCGGCTGGTCTTTCGGCACTGAGGTCGTTCTCAAGTACGGCCTTGAGCATCCGATCACCGGGGCGATCCTGCTCTCGCCGCCCCTTCATCGCGCGACGGATGCCGAGATCGGCGCGTGGGCGGGCAGCGGAAAGCGACTGGTCGCTGTGATCCCCGAACTTGACGACTATCTGCGGCCCGCGGAAGCCAGGCAACGCTTTGCCGTGGTGCCCGAGATCGACCTCGTTGTCGTCGACGGTGGCAAGCACCTGTGGGTGGGGGAGTTCCAGACGCGCCGCGTGCTCACCGAGGTGGTGCAGAGGCTCAACCCCGCGGCGCTACCCCTCCCCCTGACATGGCCGACGATACCGCGGGCATAGGCGGGACTACAGTTCGTTCTGCCGGGGCACGATCACCTGGTCGATGATAAGAAGAACCGAGGCGGCCACCGGGATGGCGATGAGTGCCCCGAGGATACCAAGCAGCGCGCCGCCGGCGAGGGCGGCGATGACCACAATCGCTCCCGGCACCTTCACGGCCCGGCTCATCACGCGTGGGTTAATCACGTATGCCTCGATCTGCATGTAGATAACGTAGTAGATGCCGACCCAGAGCGCCGGGCCCGGACCGGCCAACAGAAGAGTGCTCAGGGTGATCAGGACGCTGCCGGACAGGGTGCCGACGAGAGGCACCAGAGCGAACAGGAAGGCGATGAAGGCGAACAGGGCCGGGTATTTCGCGCCGAACAGCTGGCCGATCGAGAGAAAGATGAAGCTCGCGACACCGTTGGCGAGGGCAATGGTGCCCTGGCCAACCACGTATCGGCCGACCGAAGCACTGATCTGTTCCGCGAGATCGGAGAACCCAGCCCGCTTCGACGCAGGCACCAGGCGGTAGAGGCCACGCTTCATACTCGAGAGCGAAGCGACGAAATAGAGGGTGAGGATCAGAATGATTACGAACCCGGTGACGCCACTCGCGATACCTACGCCGACCGAGAGTAGACCTCCACCGATCGTCGACACGTTGCTCCGCAGCCAGTTTCCGGACTGCGTGATCAGGTCGTTCAACTGGATCCAGTCCGGCAGGTTCTTCTGAGTGGCTTTGATCCAGCCCAATTTGGAGACCGTCGCGATGAAATCGGGGAGGCTGGAGAGGAGGTTATTCACCTGGTCGACGATCACCGGCACGACGGCGAAGATCAGCCCGACGAAGACGGCGAGGATGCCCACGAGAACGGTGAGGATGGCGAGCGCGCGCGGGAATTTGTGGCGTTCGAGCCAGGAGACCGCGGGGTCGATACCGAGGGCGAGGAACAACGCTGCCCCGATGTAAGTGAGAATCGTCGACAGCGACGCCACTGCGCCACCGATGCCGACGGCTACAAGCACGCCAAGGCCGCCGAGCAGGCCAAGCCGGAAGGCGTTTTGGATCTTCACTGCAACTCCCGGAAGTAGTGGAAAGGCTGCCTGATCAGAGGCTACTTATCGGTCGCAACCTTCTCTGCCTGTGACAGTACCGTCCGCAGGCTCTCGAAGTAACCCGCCACAGCCTCGCGCTCGATACGAATCTGCGAAAGGCGTTCTTCGGCATCTGTAACGAGATCTGCGGTGCGCTTTTCGGCATCTTTGATCATTGCCTTCGAGCGAGCCTCGGCGTTCGAAATAACCTCGGCGGCTTCGGTGCCCGATCGGTTGCGAAGCTCACGGGCCTCGGCCTTGGCGTCGACGTCGATCGCGTCGGCCTCGACTCGCTTCTCGCCTGTGATGCGCACCGCATCGGCGAGTTGCGCCCGCGCTTCGTCGAGATATTTCTGGGTCTGGGCAACTGCTTCCTGGTGCTTCGCCAGGAACTCCTTCTCCGCCTCGTCCCGGCGGGCCTTCAACTCGACATCGAGATCGGTTCGCGCCTGCTCGGAGTCGAGAGCCAGCCTGGTTCGCGTTTCGGCCGTGTCGTGGGTGAGCGAGGCGCGGGTCTGTTCCACCTCACGGGTGACGTCGGCCTGCAACTGCTCTACTTCGCGGGCCACGTTGGTGCGCTGCTCCTCCATGTCATGCTCGAGTCCGGCGCGACCCGCGGTGAGCTCAGCGTCGAGCTTCGCGCGCGCTCCGGTGTTCTCTTGCTGCAGTTCGGCATTGGCGCGCTTGGACTCGAGCGCGAGCGTGGCCTTGGCCGCTTTCGCGTCCTGCGCAATGGTGGCTGCGGCCGCAGAGCGATCCTGCTGCACCTTCGCGGTCGCGGTCGCGGTCTCCTGCTGGAGAGCGGCTCGCGCGACGACCGTCTCCTGTTCGAGCGCGTCGCGCGTTGTGGCGGTGTCGAGCGCGAGGGAATCACGCGCCGTGGTGGTCTCCAACTCGAGGGCGGCGCGGGCGGCCTCGGTCTCCTGTTCGAGAGCGACACGCGACGTCTCGGTCTCCTGTTCGAGAGCGACACGCGACGACTCGGTCTCTTGTTCGAGAGCAGCTCGCGCCGCGGTGGTCTCCTGCTCGATCCTGGCGCGAGTCTCGGCCGTGCGACGAGCGAGGGCGTTGTGGGCATCCGCCGTCTCGTTCTCGAGAGCATTGCGTTTTTCGGTGCTGTCGAGCTCAAATGCGGTGCGGGCTTCGTCGATCTCCCGGGCGAGCTCTGCGCGCTGTGTCTCGGTGGACAGTGCCAACTCGATTCGTGCCGCTTCGGTGCCGCGGTTGAGATCGGTGCGCTGCTGTTCGGTATCGCGGGCCAGGTCGCCCCACTGCTTCTCGGCCTCGCTGGTGAACTCGGTACGGCCAAGTTCGGTCTCGCGGGCAAGCGCCGCCGCTGCATCCCGGGCCTCGCTCACCTCGCGGTTGGCGACCGCCTTGAGCTCTGCAGCCTCGCGCTCGGCTTCGGCACGCACGGCGGCAGATTCGCGCTTGGCGGTGGCGCGCGCTTCGGCAGCTTCGGTGGCGACAGCGCCACGAATAGCGGCCGCGTCGCGCAGCGCCTCCTGGGTGATGACCTCCGCCTCGGCCCGCGTGCGCTCAAGAAGCTCGGACGCCTCCGAATTCGCAGAGTCGAGGATGCGACCGACTGTTGCATGCGCATCGGCGACACTCTTCTCGGCACTCTCCATCGCGTCGGTGCGGAGCTTGGTAACCTCGGCCTGCACGCCGCTTCGCAGCTTCTCGGCATCGATGTCAGCCTGGCTGATGAGCCGCGTCGACTGCTCCTCGGCAACCCGGAGGGTGTTCTCGAGCTTTGTGCCTAGCCCGCTGTAGGTTGGGCTGCCGGTCTCTTCGATCTCCGCCTGGAGGTCGTCGACGGTTGCGTGGAGCCGCTTGAGCTCTTTGGCGGCCTCGGCCTTGTCACTGTTTGCCTTGATCAGCTCACGCCGAAGGTCCTGGATCGCAGTGTCCACCTCGTCGCGGTTGTAC
>JAYTTG010000338.1:0-1511 GCA_043745175.1 Microbacteriaceae bacterium | reverse complement strand
AACTCGGCAGCCACCCCGCAATGATCCTGCTCGGCATCTGCCTCGGAGCCTCCGCAATCCTCAGTCATCTGGTCGCCAGGCTCGTCTCGCAACCGCTTCTACTCGGCGTCGTGGCCGCCGGGCAACTCGGGGTGCCGGTCGCTGCGGCCGCCCTCGGCACCCAGTTGCATCTGCTCCGACCGGGAGAGGATGCCGCACTCCTGCTCGGCGCGCTCCTCACCATCGCAGCCACCACCGTGGCAGCGAGCCTGCGGGCACGGCGCGAGCGCGGGGTCAGCGATCGCTCCGCGAAGACTTCGTAGACTGCTGGGTGCGGCCGGGCCTCGAACACCGGGCGCCGCGGCGGAGGTGAGAAGACACGGTGAAGGTGCGGGCGACATTCGGCGCCCTGCGGCTGCTCATGGCAGCCGCTTGCCTGATTGCGCTCGTCTCGCGATTCCTCTGGGGGCTCGGTTCGGCCACATTCACCCCCGGCAACTTCTTCGCCTATCTCACGATCCAGAGCAGCATCCTGTTCCTGGTCGTCACAGTGATCGCCGCGATGGTTGCGCTGCGTGGGCAGGATGACGCTGCATGGTTAGATCTGGCACGGGCAACAGTGTTGAGCCTGACCGTCTCGTGCGGGGTCATCTTCGCCCTGATCATCGAGCAGTCTGGTGAACGCGGATTCCGCATCGATGTGCCGTGGTCCGATGTCTTACTGCATTTCGTGCTTCCCGCGGTAGCCGTCCTCGACTGGATCATCGGCCCCGGCCGGGGGGTGTCGCCCTGGCGAAGCATCGCGATCGTGCTCGTGTTCATGATCGGCTGGGGCCTGGTCACGCTCGCGCGTGGGCCCATCGTTGGCTGGTATCCCTACTTTTTCCTCGACCCAGCACAGCTGGCCAATACGGTCCAGTTCTTCTTCTACGCATCGATCGCGGTCATTCTCTTCGGAAGCATCTCGACCGCTCTCGTGGCCGTGAGCCACACCGTACCCCTTGCTGAGCGCTGGGCTGAGCGTGCGGTGTTCAGGCCTTCGCGAACGGGGCGAGCGCCGTCCGCACGGATTCGACCAGCTCGTCGTCGCTGAGTTTCGCCACTCGCCGAGCCGCTTTTCCTCCCACGATACCGACGAGCACTGGCTCTCCCGTCACGGCCTGCAGGTTCACCCAGTCGGTGATAGCGCTGTCACTGCCGACGATGCTCCAGACCGCGGCATCCGTCGACCAGAACGGCTTGTCGAATCGCAGCCAGACAGTCTCGACCGATCCCATGCCGAGTGCGCTTATCGCAGTGCGATGGGAGAAGGGCAGCAGTGGGTCGAATGTCACCGCATTTTTCTTCAGCACGCCGAGCGGCACCGTCACCACGACCCGATCGACGGTGAGAGATTCGCCCGTGCCGAGTTTGAGACTCACGGTTGAAGCGTTATAGGACACGCCGAGAACCGCGGTCGACAGAGATACCCGAATCCCGTCGAGGCCGTCGCGTATCAAGCCGGAAAATCCGCCCGTGACCATTCGATCGCG
>JAYTTG010000337.1:0-1512 GCA_043745175.1 Microbacteriaceae bacterium | reverse complement strand
GAAACGAGCAGGTTCTTCGTCTGCTGGTAGTGGTCGAGGGCCAGGCGGCTGTTCTCGCGCCCGATACCCGAGCTCTTGTAGCCGCCGAAGGCAGCGCCCGCCGGGTAGGCGTGGTAATTGTTGATCCACACCCGACCGGCCTGAATGTCCCGACCAGCGCGGTACGCCGTGTTGCCATTGCGCGACCACACACCGGCCCCCAACCCGTAGAGCGTGTCGTTGGCGATAGCGATGCCTTCGTCGTAGCCGTCAAAGCTCGTCACCGCGAGCACCGGTCCGAAGATCTCCTCTTGGAACAGGCGCATCTTGTTGTGCCCCTCGAAGATCGTCGGCTGCACGTAGTAGCCCTCGCTGAGGTCTCCCCCCAGGTCGGTACGCTCACCGCCCAGCAGGAGTTTTGCGCCCTCCTGCTTGCCGATGTCGATGTAGCTGAGAATCTTCTCCAGCTGGTCGTTTGATGCCTGGGCACCGATCATCGTGTCGGTGTCGAGCGGATTGCCCTGCACCGCGAGTGCGGTGCGCTTGACCGCGTCGCCGAGGAATTTGTCGTAGATCGGCTTCTCGATCAACGCGCGGCTCGGCGCGGTGCAGACCTCTCCCTGGTTGAAGGCAAACAGAGCGAAGCCCTCCTGGGCCTTGTCGTAGAACGCGTCGTCAGCATCCGCCACATCCTTGAAGAACACGTTCGGGCTCTTACCTCCGAGTTCCAGTGTTGCCGGGATGATGTTTGCGCTCGCGTATTGCAGGATCAGTCGACCGGTCGTCGTTTCACCCGTGAAGGCGATTTTGCGGATGCGCGGGCTGGAGGCCAGCGGTTTGCCCGCTTCGACGCCGAAGCCGTTGACGACATTGACGACTCCGGCAGGCAGAATATCGCCGATCAGCTCCATCAGGACGAGGATCGACGCCGGCGTTTGCTCGGCCGGCTTCAACACGATGGCATTGCCTGCCGCGAGTGCGGGAGCGAGTTTCCACACCGCCATGAGGATGGGGAAGTTCCACGGGATGATCTGGCCGACAACACCGAGCGGCTCATGGTAGTGATAGGCGGTCATGCCATTATCCATCTCCGCGAAGTTGCCCTCCTGGGCTCGGATCGCGGCGGCAAAGTAGCGGAAGTGATCCGCTGCGAGGGGGATGTCGGCGTTCAACGTCTCCCGGATGGCTTTGCCGTTGTCCCAGGTTTCGGCGAGAGCGAGCAACTCCGTGTTGGCGTCGATCACGTCGGCGATCTTGTTGAGCACCGCCGCCCGCTCGGTGGCGCTGGTCCTGCCCCACGCCGGTGCGGCCCTGTGCGCGGCGTCGAGTGCCGCATCTATGTCCTCGGCTGTGCCTCGGGCAATCTCACAGAACGGCTTGCCGTTCACGGGCGAGATGTCTTCAAAATACTGGCCCTTCACCGGCTTGACCCATTCGCCCCCGATCCAGTGCTCATAGCGGGGCTTGTAGCTGAACTTCGCATCCGGTGAACCCGGGGCCGCGTAAACGGTCATTGCAACTCCTGTCGACGAC
>JAYTTG010000336.1:0-5516 GCA_043745175.1 Microbacteriaceae bacterium | reverse complement strand
GCCGCCATCGCGGGTGGGCCAGGAGCGCCACTGCACTCCGTAAACGGGGCCGAGGTCGCCGTCGGCATCCGCCCATTCGTCCCAGATGGTCACCCTGTTCTCCCGCAGCCAGCGGGTGTTGCCGTCGCCGCGAAGAAACCACAGCAGTTCGTATGCGATCGATCGGAAGTGCACTCGTTTAGTGGTGATGAGCGGGAAGCCCTGCGCGAGGTCGAATCGTAACTGTCGTCCGAAGACACTTCGTGTGCCCGTTCCAGTGCGATCGGACTTCTGCACACCGTTGGCGAGCGTGTCGCGCAGGAGGTCTTCGTAGGGGGTGGGGATCGGCGTAGTCATCGCTTTCAGCGTAGGGGCAATCGAGCACATTCGGGACCTTCGACCCGGCATCCGCGGTGCCGTGCTGTTTCACTGGAGACCGCCATCCAGCGCAAGGAGCCCGCCATGCCCGCATCTGCCGAGTCCGCCCTCGAAGTCCTCGGCGAAGAGGAGAGCTGGCACCTTCTGGCCTCCGCCGACCTCGGTCGCCTCGCCGTCTCGATCGACGGCGGAGTAGACATCTTTCCCATCAACTATGTGGTGGCCGATCGGGTGATTTTCTTCCGCACGGCCCCCGGATCAAAGCTGATGGATCTCACGAGGCATCCGATCGTGGCGCTCGAGACGGATGGCACACACAATCGCCGCCGGTGGAGCGTGGTGGTGAAGGGATCCGCCGTTCGTCTCGGATCGGACGAGGAGATCGAGGCCTCCGGGGTGCTTACGCTGCACTCACTGGTGCCAACGGAGAAGTGGAACTACGTGCGCATCACCGTGTCGTCGATCACCGGGCGGCAGTTCACGAGCTCTCGCCAAGCGTGATTGATCCGGCATCAACCACCCGCGTTTACACTTTTTCACATGGCCGGATCGGATTCGCGCGAAATCGAACGCAAGTATGCCGTCACTGATTCGAGACCGATCCCGCCGTTGGCGTCGTTATCCGGTGTTGCCCGGGTTCAACGGCCGCGGATTTTTTCGCTGGAAGCCGTTTACTTCGACACGGCGGAGTTGTCACTGGACGAGCAGCACATCACCCTCCGTCGACGCACCGGAGGGGACGATGAAGGATGGCATCTGAAGCTCCCGGTGTCTGCAGACGAGCGGAGTGAGTTGCACGAACCGCTCGGCACCGATCCCGAGCTCGTGCCCGCCCGGCTACGGCGAATCGTGGCCGTCCACACTCGCGGTCGCGCTCCGAGGCCTGTGGTGAAACTGAACACCCGGCGTACCGTTCGCCGCCTGCTTGGCCCGAACGACGAGATCCTGGCACTCTTCTGCGACGACGCGGTGGAGGCCCTACGGCTCGTTCCCTCACCTCTCAGCCAGTCGTGGCGGGAATGGGAACTCGAGCTCGTTGACGGCGACTCGAGCCTGCTCGATGCCGCCGACACGCTTTTCGCGGAGGCCGGTGTGGTGCCGTCCGACTCGCCGTCCAAGCTCGCGCACGCCCTCGGGGTCCGAGAGCCACGACGGTCCCTTTCCGCTCCCCCGGCTCCACGGAGTTCGGGAGAGTTATTGGTCGCGGCCTTCGCGGACTACCGAGGAGAGCTGGTGTCCCAGGATCCGCGGGTGCGCGAAGAGCTGCCGGATGCTGTGCATCGGATGCGGGTCTCCGTGGCGCGAATACGCGCCACTATCACAACTTTCCGCCCCCTGCTGAGCGACGAAGCACACTCGCGACTCCGCCCCGAATTGAGCTGGATAGGACACACCCTCGGCGCCGCACGGGATGCCGAAGTGATGATTGCCTGGGCGGCCTCTGTGCTCCGATCGGAGCCGGTCGACCTCGTGCTCGGCCCGATCGCCGACCGGATGGAACGCCAACTCCGCCTCGATTCAGACGAGCCCAGGTCCGTCCTTCGCGACGCGCTCGACTCCTTCCGCTACTTCCGTCTTCTCGACAGCGTCGATGCGTTGGCCTCCGGAGAGTTGCTCACTTCGCGGGCCGACACCCGGGCGAAAGACGCGTTACCCGAGCTGGTGAATCGGCGCATTGCCCGCCTGCGCTGGGCGATGCACTCAGCCGATAAGGCACTTGATCCGTCCCAACACGACCTCGCCCTCCACGAGGTGCGCAAGGAAGCGAAGAAGGTGCGCTACGCCGCCCAACTCATTTCGCCGCTCAGGCCGAAGCGAACGAAGCGGCTCGCCACGGCCGCCACGGCGATCCAGGAAGTGCTCGGCGCTCACCAGGACAGCGTCATCGCGCGGCAGGCGCTTCTTCGACTGAGCACAGATGCCATCAACGCCGGAGAAAACACCTTCAGTTATGGGCGCCTGCACGCGATAGAGCAGGCTCGAGCCGAGGACTCAGAAGCCGAGTATGAGAGGATCCTCCGTCGCATCCCGAAGAGTCTTGACACCGCCTGAAGCCTGGCCGAGAATCCGGCCGTGATGAGGAAGTCCCGCCCGGGGCATCCCGATCACCCTGTCGCGGCGCGCGCCGTCTGTTCCAGTTTCTGCCGGTATGCCTCCCACCAGGCCGCATCCCCCGGGGCGAGGTTGTCGTTGCCAGGCCGCAACCCCGCGGCCCCGTCGATGAGTTCGCGCACGAGGTCGGCGTGGCCGGCATGCCGGTTGGTCTCGGCGATCATGTGAATGAGGATGTGGTGAAGGGTGACTTCGCTACGGTCATCCGGCCACCACGCCACGTGTCCGGGGGAGTCGAGCGTGAGTGCTTCCACCGTGGCGTCGGAGTGCGCCCACACCCGGCGGTACAGGGCGACGATGCCAGCGACTGACTCGTCGGCATCCGCCCACATGTCTGCGTTCGGCTCCGCTGCCTCAGCGATCCACAGCATCTGCTCCGCAAACGGTCGACCGAATGTCGCACCAAAGTATCCCGACTCGACGCTGGCGACATGCTTCACGATGCCGAGCAGATTCGTGCCGGTCGGCACAAGAGGGCGCCGACAATCGTAGGGTGACAGCCCCTCGAGTTTCCAGAGCAGTGCATCGCGGCTCGCTTGCAGGTACCGCTGGAGATCCGCCTTCAGGTTCGATTCGCTCATGAGGGCACGATGCCACATGGCACCGACGCCGTCACTCGATCGGGCCTATTTCTTGACTCGGGCGAGATTGTGGCTAATGGCTGCGCGGATGAGGGTCTTTAGGGCACCGTTATCCGGTTCATCTACCTCGAAAAAGTCGATTCCCCGCCTCTTGTTACCCTCCAGCTCCGCATTGAAGAGGGTGTGCGGGTCGCTGAGCGCCGCGCCATCCATGAAGACGAGCTTCACCTTGTTCTTGAAGATATTGCCGACGCAAAGGATGCCGTCGAGCTCCCAGACCGGCGATCCCATCCATTTCCAGGTCTCGATGATGCCGGGATCGACGTCGAGAATGAGCGCGCGCAGGCTGGCAAGCCTCGTGCCGCGCCAGTCCGGATGCTTCGCGATCAGGTTGTCGATCTCTTCGGTCGGATTCATGGTGGTTCCTCCTTCATTTCCGACCCCGGGCACGATCTCGCCGGGCATCCAGACAGAGTTCATGCGTGACGATCGTCGAGTTGATGCTAACGCGGGCGGCAACCACGTCGTCGGGACGCGAGCAGCACCACCCCTGTACGGTGTGCTGAATCACACGACTTCTCAGAGACCTGCCGACCTTCATCTACGGCACAACGCGCCTCGGAGATAGGTCGGTCCCTCGCCAGCAGCGTCTCGAAGTGGCTCGAGCGGCGGTCGATCGCGGCCTGTGGATGCACACCTCGCGGCAATACAACGAGGCCATTGAGGTGCTCGGCGAGACCTTAGCTGACGCAAACCAATCCGACACTAAAGCGAAAACCGCGCTCATCGTGAAGGTCGGTGGCGGTACGGCCGAGGATGTTCGAACCATTGTGGCGGAGAATCTGGAGCCCCTCGGAGTCGAAGCGATCGATATCGGGCAGCTGAGCCCGGTCGACGGATTGGAGAACGACCTCGTCGCCGGTGGCGCGGCTCTCAGCCGTCTCAGGGAGCTCAAGGACGAGGGCCTAGTCTGCCGCTTCGTGCTCGAGATCTTCCCCTGGACATCCGCCGCGCCGCTCGAGGCGATCCGACGCGGTCATCTGGACGAATTGATCGACGGCGTCATCACCTACTACAACCCGTTGCAGCGCTTCGCATCGAACGAACTCTGGGCAGAACTCGTCGAGCGGAATGTGTCGATCATCTCGATGCGCATCGTGGCGGGTGGCCCCGTGCACATTCTGCGCGATATTCCGGGCGCGGCCTGGCGCCCGTACCTGCAGGAACGCGCGGTCGAGATCGCGCCCATATTCGAACGATCGGGCATTGAGACATGGGTGGAATTCTGCCTCCGCTTCGCGCACAGCCAGCCCCAGGTCGTCGCCACGGTGGGATCCACCAGCCGCATCGAGAATCTGGATGAACTGCTTCGCCGCAGCGTTGATATCGAGCCGCTTCCGGAGGAGGTTCTGCATGACATTGCCGCCATTCAGTCGCGATGGTCCGACGAGACGGACATTTTTGCCGAACCGTGGACGATGTGACTGGCGTGTTTTTCCCTGTGTCCCCGGCAGAACCGGAATACCCCACCGTTTCGTTGGGTCACAAGCGGTCCTTGGCTACGGAATTGATCATTTTCGCCGGTATCTCCGCGGACTTTGAGTCTCGGCAATTCTGCATACCTGTCACCATTGAGTGACGCTTTTATCGAACCTTGACCGCTCGATCCACGCCGCCGACTCACGCGAAATCCTGCGGAACTTGGTAGCCGGGAGTGTTCGAGGCGGGCGGCTCTCGTCTGATGAAAATCAGGCCCAAGCCAAAGCGCACCGGTGAATTAGGGCTCAGCGGGCCGTGGCCCAGCTCGCGTCCCGTGATCGTGAACGCCCCGCACTGCGAACAAAGAGGAATACCCGGCTGACCTGCGGAAGCGCGGCGGATACCTGCGCTCTTCGCTGGGCACTTGACTGACCGGTTCACTATTCACTCGCAGAAGCAGGTACGTCTGGCATTCATCACTTGATTCGGAAGCCCAACTCCGAAAGAGTGCACTTCACCCGACGCAACGCTTCCCGGTGCACTTCGCGGCGAGATTTGACATGAGCCGGCCCGCACCCTTGTGGTTTTTCCTTCATACTGGTTTGATTGCGACTTAAGGTCGCTTTTTGCGGTCGATGAAGCTGTGTCGTCGCTCTCCCACAATCCGGCACAGTGCTGCGCAAGAGGTCGTATATTCCCGACGACCAGTATTCGCATCGAGTTAGTACGAAATCCCATCCGCCTCGGTGTGAAGCACAACGGTCGATACCCCCTGAAGCCGACCGCTCATGAGACAGAGTGACGCCTACCCGATCTTTTCCACTCTGTACCAAACCCAACGATCGCCAGAAGAGTGATCGCTGCGTCCTTGACGACCTCCCATGGGTTGTCATCGGCAACCCGAAATACGCGGTGTCCCTCACCCGGAGGCATTGCGGGCACAGACAAAACCAAAGGAAAAAGATGTCGAAGAGTATCAAAGTGAAA
>JAYTTG010000335.1:0-5516 GCA_043745175.1 Microbacteriaceae bacterium | reverse complement strand
CTACGGGACGCTTCGGTGCTGGTCCTTTACGAGGCATTACTTCTTGTCCTTCTTCGCGCCGTAGAGGCTACGGGCCTGCTTGCGGTTCTTAACGGCCTGGGTGTCGAGCGCGCCGCGCACGATCTTGTAACGCACGCCGGGAAGGTCCTTGACGCGACCGCCGCGGATGAGCACCATCGAGTGCTCCTGCAGGTTGTGGCCTTCGCCGGGGATGTACGCGGTCACCTCGGTGCCGTTGGAGAGCTTGACGCGCGCGACCTTGCGGAGAGCCGAGTTCGGCTTCTTCGGGGTGGTCGTGTACACGCGAGTGCACACACCGCGCTGCTGCGGGTTGCCCTTGAGGGCGGGCGCCTTGGTCTTGACGACCTTGGGGCTGCGGCCCTTACGGACCAACTGCTGAATGGTGGGCACTACATGCTCCTTGTATTTACTGCACGGTGACAGACCTTGCGTAGCATCCGTTCCGACGTTCTGTAGGTCCGTCGGAAACGTTTTGCACCACACGCGAATCACACAAGTGCGTGATCCTGAGTGGTATGCCGTGGGGGCTGCCGATCTTTCACAGACCGGCAAACCCAGCTTGTACGGCTGGTGTCGAGCTTGGCCGGAGCCCCCGGGGAAAGCGGGCACGGATCAAGCGCACGACAAAGCGCATACATCGTTGATACTAGCCGTCGGAGGGGTGTCGGTCAAATGGCGGCTGGGCTCACGCACGCACGCCAAACTTCGCCGACAGGTCATCTGTCGACGCAGTGAGATCGCCCTTGCACACCCGCGAGGTTGGCAGGTCGAGCTGGTCGAGCACCGCCGCGAGGTCCACTCGCTTGGCGTTGTCGTACCGCGGAATCTGACGAGGGCCATTCCAGACCCGCAGCGGAGCGGACACCGCGGTGAATTCATCGAATTTCCAGCCGAGCTTCAAGGATTCCGTGCGAACCGTGACCAGATCCCCGGTCGCGGGTTCGTCGAGGTAGATGCGAAGAGTGAGGCGCTTCGCGCGCGGTGAGCCGTCATAGCTCGGCGCTGCTACGGCGAGGGAAAGCCCGGTGAGCAGGCGTCGTGCTCTCGGATGGCGCCTCACCGTGACGGTGCTGCGCTCGGGACGGAAAGGGCAACCGGGAGCTCCGGGACCGGGCCAGGCCAGGTGCCGTAGTGCGTGGTCAGCTCTGCAATGCCGAGCCCATAGCCGAGAGAGTCGACCGTTGTCGGGTCGCGGTTGTACGCCGTTATTCCGAGCGTCGTGAGCGCCGGTATGAGGTCGATTGTCGTCGACTCGGTGGTCGTGCCGGTGAGGAGCTTTATCGAGACTCTTGTTGTGATGTGTGTCTCATTCTGCGACCACAGTTGGCGCAGCACATAGTCGAGAAGCTCTGCGACGGCTGGGATGTAGCCCGGTTGGACAACGATGTCGGCATTCATCTCATTCTGGCCAGGGAGGCCGTCCGGCCCGCTCCTCACCTCGGCGAGAACCACCCCCGGAACGGCTTCGAGCGCCTGAGTGACATCTGTTCCTGTGCGCACGTCAGCTGCCGGACGACGGTCGGGAACGGTGCCAGTGCAGGCCGCAAGAGCGATCGACACCACGATCACGAGAAGGCTCAGCTGGGCTGTCCTCGATGAGGTAGCCAACAATGAGGTGGACGACAATGAGCGCGGACCCCGTGTTCTGTAGATGTGATTAGCGCCGGAGGCGAAAGCCCGCGTGCTGAACGTCGTAAATATGCGCATCCCCGGCCTCCTCATCCCCTTTGGGCACCGTAGTCGATCACGGTGCCATTTCCCGTGAAGAAGCCGTTTGCGCCGTGCTGCCAAGCGTCGACGCTCGCGTTGCTCGACGCTGCTGCCGCGGCAGCGGTCTCCGCGTACCGTTCGGCGTTGTGAGACTTCGCGATCCCCGGCGCGACCCCGTCGTCGGTGAGCAGCAGCGGAGCATCCGCATGCACGGTGGTCCAGTGGGAAAGATCCTGATTGGCAGTGCCGTCGAGCCGCGCCACGGGGTCTTCGTTGTGCTCAAGAGAGAGCACCTGAACGCGACTCGGGATATCGAAATTAGCGATCGGCGCACCCGCCGTGACGACATGGGTGATGTTGAAGAGAAGGGTGGGATCGGCCGCCATCGCGCCGGCAGTGATTCCGCCTAGGCTGAAGCCTTCAAGCATCACCGGGTCGGTCGAGGTTATTCCGGCTTTTCTCATCGCGGCTTCGACCGTGCTGGATAGGGCTGTCTGCCGGCCCATCATGGCAGCGGTATCGGACGTGAGGTCGTTCGGCGTTGCACCCGACTTCCAATCCCAACTTTGTGTGCTGGGTATCTCCACGATGAAGTGCGGTGGCGCTCCCTCGATCCTGATCACCCTGATCCGGGCGAAGGCGTTGTCCTTTCCATCGAGTTGATCGTTCGCATCGATTTGCGCGGATCCGTTCATCAGGTCAGAGATACTGTGGGGTGCGGTGCCACCCTGGCCTCTAATCGGCGGCGGCGCGAACAGGTCACTCTCGCCGATCGGCCCACCGTCTTCGAGCAGGCCTGCCTTGTTTCCTGCACCGATCACGGCCTGGATCGCCTGCTCGTAGCTCAGCGGTGGCCACGGGACCCCAGTCAGTGCCGTCATGATCACGTTCATGTTGGGCCCCAGAAGAATCGTCAGCGACGCCACCAGGCCCGAGAGGAGGCCTGGAGCGCCCCTCGTGATGAAATCGACGATGCCGGCGTTCTCGCCGAGGAGCACGTTGAGTTCCTGTGCATGTTCCTGAGCGAGCGCCTGAAGGGCGCCCAGCTGGGCCCCGAGGATCGCTGTGGCCTCAGCATTGGCATTCCGTGCGTTGAAGGAACCGGCGACGACACCCACAAACCCGAGGGACTCGAGCAACAGTGACGGATCGGTTTTCACCCGGTCGACCGCGTTTGCGATGGACTCTCCGAGTTCCTCGCCGTACCCGGACACGTAGCTCGCGACGACGTCGTCGAGCGCGATGACCGCGCCGATGACCGCGAGCGGGATGACCAGCGAGCCGGCAACAAGGGTGACGGCATTGGTTCCGGTCCTTGCCAATTCCGCCAGTGCTTGGTCCACGCTCTCGTAGGCGACCACGGCCCCCTCGAGGAACACGGCGGAGACTCCGGCCTCTGTCGCATAAAGCACGAGCCTGCCTGTCGCTGCAACGATTCTCTCCTCCGCCGCGACGGCGGTGATCGGAGACAAGACCGCTGAGCCCAGGAGATCCGGGGCCACCGCAAAGTGCGCGGAAGACCTCGCTTTGTCCAGCAGCGCGCCCGTCATCGCCTCAAGGACTGCAGCCTGCGACCGCATGTCGTCGAGATTCGCTCCGATGCCTCCTGAACCGCCTGAGACGGTGATCTCGCTACCCACGAATGACTCCGGCGAGTGTACCGATGGCTAAAATCACAGCTGCGACTGTCGACTCACTTCCGTGAGTCGACAGCCGCACGCGGCTTCGATCGGTGAGCTCGACTGAGGAGTTCACGGAATCGAAAGGCGGAATCGAGAGCGCGAGTTCGAACCATCCGGAGTCTGAGCGGAACCAATGCGACGAGAACTGGTCCCCCGTCGCCAATGACCGGGCGGACAGGGTGAAACCAGCATCTATGCCGAATGACGCGGCGCGCGCAATCGGTACGGAGCCCGCATTGATCGCAACCCGGTCGAAAGCCCCATCGATGGTCTCGGGCCGGTCGGATCGAATCGCGGTGATCAATCCCCCCAGTTCAGTGAGCGGGAGCACGATCGAGCCGTGTGATTCGGCCAGTGCCGGGCGCGCCGAATCGATCTCGCGGAGGGACCGGAGAAGTTCGCCGATGAGCGCGGGGAAGGCGAACGCGGAGAACTCGACCAAGTCCTCATTGCGTGGGTTCTGCCCGTGGTCGTCGAGCCGCTGGGTTCTGATGAGGGCTGTTGCATACCCGGACAGCACTGCGACCGAATGAACGTAGGTGCGACCACCGCCCCAGGAACGCACGGACACGTGAAGGCTGGGATCGGCAAAGAGGCCGAGATAGGCCCGAACCGCCGGATTTACCCGATCCGCGATACTGGACGCGTGCTTCGCCGGCACGAGGAAGCCCATCGCGGCGAGGCCGCCGATGGCATCGGCCTCACGGCGATCGCCCTCCTCAGCAGTCACCTCCTCGCCCCATTCGGTATGGAATTCCAGCGGTATGGGAAGGGCCGCTTGGGCCTCGAGAACGTGAAGCTGGTCGAAGGACAACATGAAGCGGGCCGGCGCCGCACTGGAGGCGTCGCTCACCAACCCCTCCGACGAAAGGTATCGAGAGCATCCAGCCAGTCTTTCGAGCCGGGAGCGGGAAGTGCTGGAATCGTGCTTACGATGTCGTGAGCTTGGTGCACCAGATGGTCGGGGACGGCCTGGCCGAAAAAGTGGAAGACAGCGGACGCCTCAGACTCGACAGTTTCTACGGCATTCCTGACCAGTCTGGTCGCGTCGTGCCACCGATCGAACACCCAGACCTCTGCAGCAACGATCGCCTGTTTGAGCTCTTCAACTGACCTAATGTGGGCATCGAGGGCCTCAGCCGCCTCGTCCAGTGCTTGTGCCGCCAGCGTGAAGTCGCGTGAACGATCTACCAGCGACTGCGAGTAATTAGCGGCGGCGCTGGACACCTACGTTGTTCCGACAGCGCTTGCGAGCCGCGCGCCACAGTCACGGGTCTCAGTGGCCAGCGCACGCATCGCCGCGGAGTCGCGGGTGAGCGGGTGAGCGGTGCCATATCGCCATACATCGTCGTCTCCTTGGAGAGCGCTAAGACCCGGACGATGACCGGGCCAGGGGTGAATCGTGGTGAGCGGGATCAGCCGCCGATGCCCTTGGCCAGCTCGGAGTCGACGTTCTCGAGAGCCGATGCGGCCCTGGTGAGGAACTGCGACATGCCGTCGAGACCATTCACCGCCTCGGTCGTACCCTTCGTGAACTGCTCATATCAAGAGTGGAACGCACCAGAGGCCGTATCCGTCACGAAGCCACCCCGAACCAGCCCACTGACCAGGGACTGCAACTCGTGAAGCTTCGACGTGATGTCACCCTTACCCGTCGTCAAACGGTTCGCCGCATCGGTCATCTCGCTATAGGTAACATTCATGTTCGCCATGAAGTACTACTCCTTCGACTGGTGACGGGCCGACCCCCTGGCCAACCAACTTCCCGTAAACCCATCGTTCTGATGGGAACTCGTAAATGGGCAGTCGTGCCCATGCCGGCGAGTGTTGATTAGTTGATTGACGGTCGAATACCCAACCCGAAAGGGCCGGCTCTCACCTTCGAACGAATCGGTGTCAGCCGCCGATGCCCTTGGCAAGCTCAGAATCAACGTTCTCCAGCGCCGACGCGGCCTTCGTGAGGAACTGCGACATGCCATCGAGACCATTCACGGCCTCGGTCGTGCCCTTGGTGAACTGCTCGTACGAGGTGTGGAACGCACCGGATGCAGCATCCGTCACGAAGCCACCCTGAACCAGTCCGTTGACCAGGGACTGCAGCTC
>JAYTTG010000334.1:0-1520 GCA_043745175.1 Microbacteriaceae bacterium | reverse complement strand
GGATCCCCAAGCATACGGCCGGGGGGTGTTGATGATGCCTACAAACATCCGCGCGTTCCTTCGATAGGGGTGAGTCAAAACTACCAATCGCGTGGGGAACGCCCAGCCTGCGCGATTAAAGTAATCGCAGGTCGAGCTTGTCAAGACCTCACCCCAGACCTCACGCAACGGAGCCACGATGACCCTCACCACAGAAAACCCCCAGTCCGCGGTGGAGGTTGCTGCCTTCACCCCGTTGATCAGCGACTTCTACGGCTACGAGAGCCTGCTCACCGAGCAGGAGAAGCAGTACATCGTCAAGCTGCGCGCATTCCTGGAGGCCGAAGTGCGTCCGATCATGAACGACCTCTGGGCGAAGGCCGAGTTCTTCCCCCGCCACATCGTCGACGGCCTCGCCGAACTGGGACTCTTCGGGCAGTCCTACCCGGAGACACAGCAGTTTGCCAACAGCGCTACTTTCCGCGGCTGGGTCGCCCTCGAGTTGGCGCGGGTGGATGCCTCCGTCGCCACCCTCGTCGGAATGCAGAACGGTCTCGTAATGGGGTCGATCGCCGTCGCCGGCTCCGCCGGACAGCGCGCCGAGTGGCTGCCCCGGTTCGCCAGCGGTGAGCTGCTCGGAGCCTTCGCGCTCACCGAACCGCTCTCGGGATCGGACACCGCACAGGGCCTCCAGACCGTCGCCCGGCGTGAGGGTGACCATTGGGTCATCAACGGTGCCAAGCGCTGGATCGGCAACGGTTCGATCAGCGACGTCACGATCATCTGGGCCAGGGATGCTGACGACAACCAGGTCAAGGGCTTCATTGTGCCGACGACGACCGAGGGCTACTCCGCCAAGCGCATCGAGAACAAGCAGGCACTGCGCATCGTGCAGAACGCCGACATCGTGCTCACCGATGTGATCGTGCCGGAGGAGAACCGCCTGCAGGGCTCCAAGTCGTTCCGCGAGACGGCCGCCGTGCTGCGCCTCACCCGCGCCGAGGTGGCTTGGGCAGCGGTCGGTAACTCGGTCGGGGCGTACGAAGCCGCCGTGGACTACGCCGACACCCGCATTCAGTTTGGGCAGCCGATCGGCAGTCACCAGCTGGTGCAAGAGCTGCTCGCCAAGAGCCTCGCTAACATCACCTCCTCGATCGGCATCGTCACCCGCGTCTCCGACATGCTCGACGAGGGCACACAGCGCGATGAACACTCCTCCCTCGCCAAGGAATTCACCACCAGTCGTATGCGGGAGACCGTCGCCTGGTGCCGCGAGCTGTTCGGTGGCAACGGCATCGTCATGGACTACGGGGTGATGAAATATTTCGCGGATGCCGAAGCCATCTACTCCTACGAGGGCACGCGCGAGATGAACACCCTCATCGTCGGCCGATCGATCACCGGTAAGGCCGCCTTCGTCTAGCCCGACCGGTCGAGCGTCTTCCTCTGGCGATCGTATCGAGGCCCGAATTGTGAAGGTCTGGGCTCGCGCGCCGGCGGGCGCTACTCAACCATCAAGTGCCGACGTTTTGGACCTGGCG
>JAYTTG010000333.1:0-1521 GCA_043745175.1 Microbacteriaceae bacterium | reverse complement strand
CGGAGCCGGTGGGATTTGAACCCACGGAGGGCTTACGCCCTCTCCACCTTAGCAGGGTGGTGCACTAGGCCGAACTATGCGACAGCTCCAAGTTGTCGTCTCCAATTATAGCGGCACTCATCGCCAGCGCCCATTCACCCCCCTGTATTGGGGAAGGCCCCACCCCCGGACTGGGGAGCCATATTGCCCGACCTGTGCACGACCATCGATTTAGAGTGAGGTCGAGTACATCGGCCAGGGCCCCTAGATTGCGAGCAGCCTCTGTCACCGCCGCACCATGCTCCGAGCATACGAGGGGGATCATCCTGTTTCCCTCATCCCTCGCCGCAGCAGGCCCGGCCATCGGCTTCCTGATCGTCACGCTCGGCGTGGTGCTGCTCATCGTCGCCGTGCTTTTCTTGTTTTACATCAATCGCGGTCCGAAGTAGTCGGCTACCTGTTCACTTTTGAGCAGGTGTAGTCGGCGGCAGTCTGCCCGAGCACTCCGGTGACCGCACCGGCAGGCGGCGGCGTTGCGGCAGCTGCTGACCCGGACGGCGCCGGAGCAGCGGATGCCGAGGGCGCGGGTGATGCCGGCGCGGTCGGGTTGGCTACGGAGCCGCGCCCCGTGCCGGAGTCGAGAGTGAACGGTTCATCCGCCTTGATTTTTGCGAAGAGCGCGGTCGCGACGCTCGTGAGGGGTGCCACCTTGCCCGCGTATACCCCGCCGACCCCCGTTGTGCCCGGGTATTGCACAAAACTGATGCGGTTCAGGGGAATACCCTTCAGCACGAGCGCGAGAGACGCCATCGTGTTGACGTTCTTCAGGCTGTTGGAGAGGGTCATGTTCTGGCTCGCCGCGGTGGCGATCCCATAGAGCTTCGTGAAGTTGGTGAGAGTGTCGTTGCTTTTCACCGTGCGCACGAGGGAGGAGAGGAACACCTGTTGCGAACTGATGCGGCCGAGGTCGCTTCCATCGCCGACACCGTGCCGACTGCGAAGAAAGGCAAGGGCATCCGCTCCCGCCAGCGTGTAGGTGCCGGCAGCCGGAAGGTCGATGCCACTGTACCTGTCGACCAGCGGGCCGTTGATGCACACCGGCACCCCGCCGACAGCGGTCGACATCTGGATGACGCCCTGGAAAGTGATGAGCGTCGCGAACGGGATCTTGAGCCCGGTGAGAGCCTCGACCGTGAGCACGGTGCATGCGAGCCCACCGTAGGCGAGCGTGTTGTTGATGGGCTGGGCCGACATTGAGTTGTAGTTGCCCTTACCGTCTTCCTTGGGGCAGGCCGGGATCGGCACCACCATATCGCGCGGGATGCTCACTGCCACCGCATTGGACTGGTCTTTCGATACGTGCACGAGCATCGTAACGTCGTTGAGAACACCGTCGTCCTTACCGAACTGGGCCCCCTGGTTGGCGCGCGTGTCGCTGCCGACGATGAGTACGTTGAAGCCACCCTCGAACGATCCGAGGTCAGGCGGCGGACCCGATTTCTCGCCGGGCAGGGCGACGGTTTTGATGTTGTTGGTGATCTG
>JAYTTG010000332.1:0-5556 GCA_043745175.1 Microbacteriaceae bacterium | reverse complement strand
ACGAACACCTCACATTCGGCCAGACCCACGTGCCGATCGCCACCCTGCCCGGTGCCTGGGATCGCACCGTCACAATCTCGAGCGGTGGCAAGACCTTCAGCACCACCGGCTGGAAGGTGGGCTGGATGACCGGACCGAGTGACCTATTGCAGGCAATTCTCGCGGTAAAGCAGTTTCTCACCTACGTGAATGCGGCACCCTTCCAACCCGCCATCGCCGTGGGACTCGGCCTGCCCGACGCCTTCTTCGAGGGCGTCGCCGGGGTACTGCAGCAGAAGCGCGACCTGCTTTCCGCCGGGCTGTCACTGGCCGGCTTCACCGTCAGCGAGTCCCAGGCCTCCTACTTCGTCGTGGCGGATGCTCTGCCGCTTGGCTTCACGGATGCCGCGGAGCTCTGCCGACACCTCCCCGAGCTCGCCGGGGTGGTCGCCGTGCCGATCAGCGCCTTCGTGAACGACGAGAACAAGAGCGGGTACGCATCACTGGTGCGATTCGCGTTCTGCAAGAGGGTGGAGGTGCTCGAGCGAGCATCCGCCCAACTGGCCGGGTTGGCCCGCTAATCGTCTCGCGAGGCCTCCGTGAGCGGCAGGGTCATGATGAATGCGGTACCGATGCCTTCCTCGCTTTCCACATCGAGCTCACCCTCGTGGGCCGTCACAATAGCTTTCGTGATGGTGAGTCCGAGCCCGACTCCGGGCACCGCGTTCCTGGTGGCTGTGGAAGCCCGAAAGAATCGCGCATAGAGCTGATCGAGTTCAGACTCGGGAATCCCGATTCCGGTATCGCGAACCGTCACCACTGCGCAGTCACCCCGCGACCCGAGGCTCACCGTCACGCGACCCCCGCGAGGGGTGAATTTCAGCGCGTTCGAGATGAGGTTGTCGCACGCCTGCCCGAGTCGAACCGAGTCCCCGCGCACTGACAGGGCCTCGGCGGGCAAGTCGATGACCAATTCGACCCCGGCCCCGAGCGCCACCGGCCCTGCCGAGAGTACCGCTGCGGAGACCACCTCGCCCAACTTCACCGTGCTGATGGTGAGGGGAAACTTGCCCGAACTCACTTGCGCCGTGAAGAGAAGATCGCCCACGAGGCCCAGGAGGCGATGCGCGTTGCGCTCCGCCACGCCCAGGTATTGGAGCTGTTCTGTCGACAGCGGCGCTTCGTCATCGTCTCTCATGAGCTCGAGGTACCCAAGAATGGACGACAACGGCGTACGGAGTTCATGAGATATCAGGCCGACGAATTCGTCTTTGAGGCGCGACGACTCGAGAGCGTGGGTCACGTCGGTGGCCACAAAGATATAGCCAATGGTTTCGCCCTGGTCATCAACGCGGGGGGTGACAGCGATCGAGACGGAAATTTGCGACCCATCGTCCCGAACGTAAGTCCAGTCCCGCACCTCGGCCCGACCGAGCCTGGCCGACTCGACGAGTGCGGAGAAGCCAGGGTTCAGGACGGTGGCTCCGGGCGGATAGTTGAGTTCGCGGGAGCGGGCATCCAACTCCTCGGCCAGGTGGAAGTCAAAGACATAACGTTTGCCCTGTGCCTGAAACGGTGTGAGGCCGAGCATCACTTGAGCGCCAGGATTCCACACGTCGATGAGCCCGGTCAGGTCCGTACCGACGACGGACTGTTCGGTCACCGCGTCGAGCACGCTCCGCGTGAGGCGATCAGCCGCACGCAGCTGTACCTCGTTGAACTCGAGCTGGGCCGCCGCGGCGAGTGACTCAGCCAGCAGGTTTTCCCCCTCCTCGACCAGCCGTCGCACATCATCGACCTGTTGCCTGGCCTGCCGGGATAATTCGTTGATGACGACCGCCGCGAGACCGAATATCGCCGGCGCCACGATTCCACGCAACCATTCCGAGGCATCCGACGGCCACCGGCGATCGATGACATAGGGCAGCATCAAGGCCGCAGATGTACCAAAAACAGCCACGATCACCCAGCGTCGCCCGCCCTGCGCCGAGATCCACAACACCGGAAGAATAATCAGCGCCGCGAACAGCGAGGTCGTGCCCCCCGTCCCGTACCGCAAAAGAGCGATCGAGAGCAGCGAGATCCCCGGAACGATGAGAGACCACCGGGTGGCGCGAGTCGCGACGGAATAGTACGAAGCCAGCAGCGTGGCGCCCACCATTACCAGTGCAGCCCAGAGCACAGCAGGGGGGTGGGTGACGACCACGTCACGAAAGTTGAACGCGATAAGGACGGAAGCAGTGAACGCGGCCAAAGTCGGGAAGTGCTTGAGTAGTGGCCGCGACGAGTTCGTCGAGGACCGCCTCATCGCCGCCCCATAAGCCGTCGCGAGAATGCTCATTCGGCGTGCCCCATCATTTCGGCGAGAGTGGCGGCGAGCGCCTTCGGGCTGAAGGGCTTGATCAGGTAGTGGTCGGCGCCCGAGGCGAGTCCAATTCCCCTGGCGCGGTCATCCGCGCCGGCAGACAACAAAACCAAACGCACGCCATCGAGCGATGTGTCCTCGCGCACAGTTCGGCACACCTCGATACCGGTCATTGTCGGCATCGAGACGTCCAGAATTGCCAGGTCCGGCTGGACACGTCGAACGGCATCCAGCGCGGCCAGGCCATCCGACGCCTCGGCAACAAGATCAAGGCCGGCCTTCCTCACGGCGATCGCAATGAGGACGCGGATGTCCGCGTCGTCATCCGCGATAACGACCCGCTTGGGTCTCGCCACCACCGCTGTGCTCACGCCGAGGTCCATTTCGGAACGTAGTCCTGAAGGACCTTGCGCACCTGCGCACCGGTGAATGGCTTGGGCAGATTTGCCTGGGAATCTGGATACGCGCTGATGTCGAGCACCGAAGTGATCGCGACAACACACTCCGGATACTCGGCGCGAAGGCAGTCGGTGAGTTCCCAGCCCGTCATTCCGGGAAGCACGAGGTCGATCACAGCGAGATCCGGCGTTGCGGTGCGATACGCGAGCATCGCCTCTTCCGCATTCTGTGCTGTCGTCACCATGCACCCTTCCCGCTCGAAATACCGGCGGAGAAGAGCACGTTGATCATCACTGTCGTCAACGATGAGTACCGCGACCTGATGATTCAATTGCGCATGCCGGTTCATAGCTTAAAAACCTCTCGAAGAACGATGAGCGCGGCGACAATCGCAAGCGACAAAAGTGTTTTTGGGATAAGCCAGAACTCGGCCCGCCGATTGTCATCGATCTCTCTGGCGAGAAACGACTCGCCAGGATTTCGACGATCTTTCGGCTCCGGCAGTTCGGCACGGCGTGTCATAGGACGACCCGTCCGGTCTTCTCCGTCTTGTCCCACTTGGCCTCCGCACCCTGAAGTTCTTTGAGGTAGGAATCAAGTGTTATCGCACACAACAGGGATCCATAACCCACCAGGTAGATCATCGCCGGAGCGAGGAAACGACCGATCCGGGTTTTCTCCACGCGCCGAGCCAAGACTGCACCCAGCATGGAGAATGGGATCCAGGTGTAGATGAACTCGGTGAAGGCGAACAGGCCTTCCTGGGTGAATTTCACGTCGAAGATTGCCGGTATCTGGCGTTCGACCAGACCGGGGAAAAACGCCGTGAGCATGATGAACATGGAGATCACACCCGGGAATGTCAGGACCTCCCTCCAGGCGTGTCGACTGATGCGCCGGTCGAGCTGAGCGCCAAGCCCGAGCATGAAAATGTAGGTGCAGGCAGCGAGGATCCAGAGTGCTCGGAAGACGACTGTGGCGAGGTTGCTGTGTATCAAGAGCAGGCCGATCAGGCCGATTGACGACAAGATCATGGCGATTGGGAGCAGGTAGAGGCTGAACCAGATAAGCCCAAAGGAGATCGAGCCAAGCCGGTGTGTTCGGGAGGGTCGAAACCACACCTTCCGGTAGCGCGCGGTGACCGTGACGTTACCTCGAGCCCAGCGAAGCCGTTGCTTCCAGAGCGCGTCGATCGAGCCGGGCTCCTCCGCGAGCACCACCGCATGTGGTTCAAAAACCACCCTGTGACCCCGGAGTTGCGTCTCGAACGTAGTGATGGTGTCTTCGGCGAGGGACGACGTATCGATGCGACCGCCGATTGCCACCAGGTTCTCCCTGGTGTGCAGCTGGGCACCGCCCGCCAGGCAGGCTTGCGCGCCGAGAACATTATGGGCACGACGGGAAGCCGGTTGTGACAGCACATATTCGAGGCCGATGTAGCGAGTCAGGTAGTTCTTGTCGGCGCTTCCTTCGCGCACATACGCCGAGACAGCGCCGACCCTGGGATCGGCGAAATGACGTGTCATCCGACGAAGCGAATTGGGGAGGTAGATAACGTCTGCGTCCATGATCAGCAGCGCCTGCATCCAGTCGTCCTCGAGCACGACTCGTATGCCGTGATTAAGCGTGTGCGCCTTGCCTTCGCCGCCCTTATCCCGGCGCAGGTGAAACACGGATCCCGGATACTGCTTCGCCTTCGCCATCACCACACGCGGCGTATCGTCTGTGCTCGCGTCGTCGACGACAAAGATACGAAGACGATCGAGGGGATAGTCGAGAGCCATGAGACGGTCGATGGATGTCGCGATCACCGCGCCTTCGTTCCAGGCTGGGACCACGATCGCTACCCGAGGAAAATAGGGCGCCGCCCGAGAGTAGTGATTGCGGATGGCGTGCAGGGGGATCAGGAGGAATGAATAGGCACCGACCACTACCGGAATCGCACCGGTTGCAACGAAGGCGAGAAGCACGATCTCCAGCACCTGAGTGCCGAGAAGAAACCAATTCATGTCATCGCACCCAGCACGGTCGCGACTCGCTCATATCGGCCGATGTCACTGGCGATATGGCTATCGGTCGAGGCCACGATGGTGGCTCCCGCGCGGCGAGCCGCTATAAGAGCGCGTGGACCGGGGCAGGCCCATTTCTCGTTTGCCTCAATCAGAGTGCCCGTACGCGCCGCCACGGATGCCCATGCATCGAGGTGCTGAGCGGTGAGATCGTCTTCGTTCAATCCGACCTTCGGCAGAATTGAAAAGCAATGCGCCAGCTGAGCGGCCGGAACGGATTCCATCGCCGCGATGAGGGCACCGACCAGCAGGTCGATCGCATCCGAGGCGGCGAGGCCGCGCTCGATCCGCTCGCGAACCTCGCGGGGCGACCAGGGGCCATCGGTCCCCGGGAACTGGTGATCGGCGATAAGCACCGCATCCACTCCTCGCACCCCGATGATCAGGTCGGAGGGGATGTCCAGCCTGCCGGTACTATCGAGAATCTTCGCCTCGACGCCGGTCACAATCACGAGCCCGCCGGGCACCTGTTCGGCTGCGATAGCAGCCACGAAATCCGGAACCCACGTCGTGGACTGTCGCACATGGTCGACGAGGCGAAGTTCGCGGAGCCCGATCGAGTGCGCAGCCGCGATGTTTTCAGAGGGAGTACTCACCGCATCGTCGGAGAACGTCGAATGAACGTGATAGTCGACACGCAGCGGGTCAGGCATCAGCCGTCAGATTCATCGTGCGCCGCGTTCTCCGAAAAGAGGATCTCCGACGGGTCGAGAAAAACATCCTCGAGAAAGCGCACATTCGCCA
>JAYTTG010000331.1:0-5607 GCA_043745175.1 Microbacteriaceae bacterium | reverse complement strand
TTCAAACAAACGCCAATCACAGCGTTTCGGTCACTGGTCGCAGGGATGGAAGTTGCTACTCGAAAGAGTAGTTTTCGATTTTCTGGAGCCATCCTGGCTTCTGCCAGGGATTAGCGGACGACTACGTTGCGTTCAGGCTCCGGATGTTGACGATCGAGGCGAGCTCGGCCCTGTTGGAAGCCCCGACTTTTTTGAGAACGTTCGCGACATGGAACTTGACCGTGTTCTCGGTGATGTTCAAAGCATCCCCGATCGCCCGATTTCGAGTACCGGAGGCAACGAGTTCCAAAACACGTTTTTCTTGCGATGTGAGCGCCCACACGGGAGCCATATTCAGGTGAGTCGTGACGGGATCCAGGGGAAGGGAAACAAAGATTTCCGATCCCCACCCTGTGGTCGCTTCGACTCGAAGTGTGCCATCGAGGGCGGTCACTCGCGCGCTGAGCTGCCGCACATTGACGGTATCCACCGTGAGGTCACCCGGTCCGTCATCGCGAATGTTGATCAACAGGTTGCTTCCATCGCAATCCCACTGCACGCGCACACGACTCACCCCGGTCTGTTCGACAAGTGCCAGAACCGCACCCCGCACGATCGCGCGGCCCGCATGCGCGACCTCTCCGGGAAGGGCTCGTCCATTCACCGGGGGCTCGATGAACTGGATGTCGAGATCACCAAAGCGGGCGAGCGGGCGAAGATCGTTCTGCAAGCTCTCAAAAGCCTTGGCGACCGGCTCTTTTGACAGCTTTCGATCCCGATCCGATACCGCACGGAGCTTGACCATTGCGGAGGCGGCGATGTCTGTGGCTGCCCGACGGGCGGCTGCGTCGGAGGCTTCACGCGAACGTAGAACGGCCAGCAGCATCTCCAGTGTGGTGGAGTGGGCGTCAGATAGCTCCGCGATGATGGCCGCGCGTTCCACTGACATCGTGCGGGAATCGAACAGGTAAGCGGGAGTTGCGGCGGCAACCTGGTGGCGGATGCTCAGGGCGACCAGATCCCACAGGCCCGCGATAGTGACCATCACCTCGTCCAGCGGTTCATCTGTTGGCGCAGCGAGTGCCGGGTCGGTCAGCACCATCAGCGCACCACTGGAGGCAATCCATCCAGCGAAGAGCCGATCACGGCCGGCGATGATGCCGGTCGCTGCCCAACTCGCTCCATTCTCGGATCGCACTTTCTCTCTGACGACGTCCAATTCGGCGACGGTGACGTGATCGGCGATCGACGGCTCGCCCGCACGCTTCTGCGGACGACCGGTGCAGTCCTCGGTAAAAATCACGAGGGCGGAATGACGCACAATCGGCGTCAACAGCTCGGCGAGAGCGGGGGCGATACCCATAAGCGGGTGTGACAGCACAGTGTGCAGGTCACGTACTTGGGCGGTCGAAGAGGGTCGGGTGGCCAATGTCATGTTCCCAACATAATTGGGAGACGGTGAATCCCACTCTAACGAGTAGTCCTCGCTTCACTCCGTGACGGTGGGCAGCGCTCGACTTTTCGCGGCGTATGACGCGCAACTGCGAACCGATGCGGAAACCCCGGGCGCCATCACTGTCACTCGTCTCGGCCCGCTGTGACTGGTGAACACGTGCCCATGACCATGCGCGGGGTCTTCACGACGCTCCAGCGGCTGAGTCTCGCCGACGGCCTCGAGCTGTGGGTCGGCGAAGCAGGGGGCCAGATCGAAACCGCGGGACGACTGGAGCCGGTTGTCAGGTCGGACTTCGCAGGAATCTGGGGTGACGCAACCCTCGCCGACTGGCGCGGCACAGCTATCTACCGTGCAGTGACGGCGGCCCGGGCCCGCTTGGCGATCGCCAAGGGGAAGACACTGATTCACAGTGACTCGACCGCCTATTCGCGTCCGATCCTAGAACGATCCGGATTCATTGCCATATCGACAACGACGCCGCACCACGGGAAGCGATAAGCCCAGAGAACATCCAGCAGCCCGGGTCTGAAACGACGGGTCAGCGTGCCGCGCTACACCCGCCGGATGGTGAAGAACTCAGGCTTGCTCAGCTCCCCCTCGGTAAATTTGAAGCCAACGGCACGTTCATTCCCCGACAGAAACGGAATTTCCTATGCCATCACAAGTCTGGTTCATTACCGGAACGTCTCGCGGCTTCGGCCGGCAATGGGCAATTGCCGCGCTCGACCGGGGTGACAGGGTGGCAGCGACCGCTCGCAATATCGACACTCTCACTGACCTTTCCGACCGGTACGGCGACCTGATTCTTCCGCTCGCCCTCGACGTCACGGACCACGCCGCGGCGATCGCGGCGGTCGATGCGGCTCACGCGCACTTCGGGCGACTCGACGTGGTGGTCAACAACGCTGGCTACGGACTCTTCGGCATGATCGAAGAGGTCAGCGATGCCGAAGCTCATGCCCAAATGGAGACCAACTTCTTCGGGGCGCTGTGGGTTACCCAGGCGGCTCTCCCCTACATGCGGGCGCAGAAGAGCGGCCATATCCTGCAGGTCTCGTCCATCGGCGGGATCAGCGCATTTATGGGCACCGGTCTCTATGCAGCGTCGAAGTGGGCGCTCGAGGGATTCTCGCAGGCGCTCTCGCAGGAGGTCGCCCCGTTCGGTATCAGGGTGACCCTGATCGAGCCAGGCGGATTCTCGACCGACTGGGGCGGGTCATCCGGAATCCACGCGAGCGCGCTGTCGGACTACGAGGGTGTGAAGAAACTCGCCGAGGCCGCTCGCAAGTCCCGGGTGAGCGTCTCGGGCGACCCGGTCGCATCCGCAGCGGTTCTGTTGAAGATCGTGGATGCCGATGAGCCGCCGTTGCGTATCTTTTTTGGGGAGGCTCCGCTGGCCATTGCCAAGGCAGATTACGCGTCACGACTGGCCACCTGGGAAAAGTGGAACGAATTGTCCATCGAAGCACAGGGTTAATTGAGGCATAGGGCTGAAGGAGAAAACAATGAAAAAAGTGAATCTCGGAGAACTGACCGTCTCGGCGCAGGGACTCGGCTGCATGGGAATGAGTGAATGGTACGGACCGGCGGACTGGGACCAGTCCATCGCCACCATCCATCGCGCGATCGAGCTCGGCGTGACACTTCTCGATACCGCCAACGTGTATGGCGATGGCCACAACGAGGTACTCGTCGGCCGTGCCATCCACGACCGTCGCGATTCTGTGCAGATTGCGACCAAATTCGGCATTGACCGTACCGGTGGGGATGACAAACGCATCCTCCGTGGTGAGCGTGGATATGTGAAACGCTCGGCCGAATCCTCACTGCTGCGCCTGGGAATCGACACCATCGACCTGTACTACCTGCACCGTCCGGCGCAGACGGCCGAGATCGAAGAAACGGTCGGAGCAATGGCCGAACTCGTGACCGAGGGCAAGGTGCGCCACCTCGGCCTGAGCGAGGTCGACGAGTCGCTGCTTCGCCGCGCTCACGCCGTTCACCCGATCAGTACCGTGCAGAGCGAATATTCGCTCTGGACACGCGACCCCGAGAGCCTCGCACCCGTGATGAAGGAACTCAGTATCGGCCTGGTTCCCTACTCGCCCCTCGGACGCGGATTCCTCACCGGGACAGTCGACCGCACGACGTTCGATGCGAAAGACTTCCGCAGCAAGAGCCCCCGTTTCGTGGGAGAGGCCGGGGATGCGAACCAGGCGATTGCCGAGACGATCACCGGAATCGCAACCCGGATCGGCGCGACACCCGCGCAGGTCGCACTCGCCTGGGTTGGCGCACAGGGCACACGCCTCGGTATCTCGATTGTGCCGATCCCCGGAACGAAGCGCGTGAAATGGCTCGAGCAGAACGTCGGCGCTCTTGATCTCACGCTCGATGCCGACACGCTCCGGACGCTCGACGGCCTGGTCGAGCGAGTGATTGGAGCGCGCTACTAGAGCCGGATCCAGCGAGGACCAGCTGTCAAGTTCACCGGGGATGGATGTCTAGGCTTGTCGCTATGGCCACAGTCATTCTCGTGCGGCACGGTCGCACTACCGCAAACACTGACGGCGTCCTGGCGGGGCGGGCCATGGGCGTCAGGCTGGATAAGACCGGACGGGAACAGGCGGCCCTCATGGGAGAACGCCTGGCGGTGGTGCCGCTGGTCGGAGTGGTCTCGAGCCCATTGGAGCGCTGTCGGCAAACGGCGCGGTTCATCCTCGACACTCACCATCTCGACCATCAGGGAGCGGGACCGGTGACCGTACTGGAGAAGGGGCTCACCGAGTGCGATTACGGCGAGTGGCAGGGACGCACCCTTGCCGAGTTGGCCAAGGAGGACCTGTGGTCGGTGGTGCAGTCACACCCCTCCGCAGTCACATTTCCCGGTGGCGAGTCGATGGCAGCGATGCAGGCCAGATCAGTCGCCGTGATTCGACGTCATGACGCGGCATTCGAGTCGCAACACGGTCCGGGAGCCGTGTGGGTGGCGGTAAGCCACGGCGATATCATCAAGTCGATCCTGGCCGACGCCCTCGGCATGCACCTCGACCTGTTCCAGCGAATCAGCGTCGGCCCGGCATCCGTTTCAATCGTCCGGTATGGGGCCGGTCGCCCCAACGTCATCGCGACGAACACCGATTCTGGTGACCTCTCCTGGCTTCGCGCCAGTGCCCCAGCCCACGATGCACCGGTCGGCGGCGGCGCCGGCAACCTCTGAGGAATCGCTCACCCACCGCTCGTAGAATGTGCGTATGCCAACCATCATCCACGCGTTCGACTGGCCCGATCGGGTCATCGTCGGCGCGGTCGGGGAACCCGGGTCGCGCTCGTTCTACCTGCAGGCTCGCGCCGGAAACCGGATCGTCAGCGTGGCGCTCGAGAAGGAACAGTCGGCTCTTCTCGCCGAGAAGATCGAGGAAATCCTCGACGAGCTGATGGACCAGCAGGGCAACCCGGTGAGCGTGCCGGCCGAGACGCCGATCGAGCTCGTCGACAATGACCCACTAGAGCAGCCCGTGGCCGCCGAGTTTCGAACCGGTGCCATGAGCCTGGGCTGGGATCCCTCTACCGCGCAGGTCGTGATCGAGGCCTACCCGCTCATACTGGTCGACGAGGGCGCGACCGATCAGATCGAACTCGAGCCGACGGAAATGCTGCTGGTGCGAATTCCGGTCGGCACTGCAAGGGCATTTGCAAAGCGCACTCTCGAGGTGGTGGGGGCAGGCCGACCGATCTGTTCTGACTGCGGCACGCCGATTGATCCGGACGGGCATGTGCACACGCTGCCTGATGATCTCTGACGATGCCGGATGCGGACCTCGCGGAGGGTGAGCTCGAGATCACCGGCCGCATCACCACGGCATCGAACGCGACGTTTCTAGCACGCATCGGAAGTATCACGGTGGTGTACAAGCCGATTGCCGGTGAGCGTCCGCTCTGGGACTTTCCGGACGGCGACCTGGCGAGCCGCGAGGTCGCGGCGTGCCTGGTCTCCGGGGCTTTCGGCTGGAACATCGTTCCCCGCACCTGGCTACGCGACGGTCCGCTTGGCGCGGGAATGGTGCAGCTCTGGCAGGACGTTGACCCCGAGCAGGATGCCGTCGACCTGGTACCCGCAGGCACCGTGCCCGCTGAGGGCTGGCGCCACGTCTTTGACGGCATGGATGACC
>JAYTTG010000330.1:0-5608 GCA_043745175.1 Microbacteriaceae bacterium | reverse complement strand
GGCTTCGACGCGATCGTTGCGGGAGCCGAACAGTACGACTGGGATATCAAAAAGGGCGAGATCGCCAAGATCTGGCGCGGCGGCTGCATCATCCGCGCCCGTTTCCTCAACCGCATCACCGAGGCCTACGCCGAGGACCCTTCGCTGGTTTCCCTCGTGACCGCGCCATTCTTCACCGATGTGGTCGCGAAGGCGCAGGACTCGTGGCGCAATGTGGTGGCGGATGCGGCGCACGCCGGCATCCCCGCGCCGGTGTTCGCGTCATCCCTCGCCTATTACGACAGCCTCCGTGCCGACCGCCTCCCGGCCGCCCTCACCCAGGGCCAACGCGACTTCTTCGGTGCGCATACCTACAAGCGCATCGACAAGGAAGGCGTCTTCCACACCCTGTGGAGCGGCGACCGCACCGAGATAGAGACCGACGGCTCGGGCCACTAGGCAACCGGAACCATAACTGCGCACCATCCCCGGCCCGCAATCCGCCGGGGCCGTGACAAGATCGAGGCGCCATGACCTACGACGATGAGCCCGAACTGGCCGGCTACGTGCCGACCGAAGGAGCTCCACACCGTCGCCGTATGCGGGTGGTTATGCGCATCGTGGTGATCGTCGGCATCGCTTGCCTTGTGCTGCCGGGGATGCTGACAACGATGTCGGTCGCGGCAGCGACCGCGCAGGAAGCCTGTAACGCCTGGGTCGCCTATGAAGCCCCGGAGGCGACCGCTGCATCGGCGCGATTCGAACTCTTCGCCGCCACCGGACCGGGCTGGGAGTGCTACACGGTCGGCGCATTCGGAGGCGACAGGCATGTCGCCTCGCTCGGCCTCATCCCCATTTCCCCGACGCTGTCCCCGGTGCCACAGTCAGGAAACAACGTCTAATCCTCAGCATCTCCCGCTCGCGTGAGCTTGCGAAGCACACTCATCGACAGTTCGGCCTGATGGCCTGGAACCAGCAAGTGGTCGTGGTGAAATCCTGCGAGTACATTGCTGCTGATCCCCGCTTCGGCCAGGGCCGTCGCGATAGTCGCCGTCAGGCCAACCGTCGCAAGTGATGAATGCGCCGTGAGCGTGATCCAACGGGAGACAAAGTCATAGGGAAGGAACTCGGAATCTGCGTCCTGGCGTCGCAACACCACCGTCGTGCCCTCCAGCTCGACGATCGTCGCCAATGCGTTCAATTGCGCCGCCCGATCCGGCGCGACCGAAACGAACACGAACTCGCCCGGGTGGAGTCGGGGCTCAAGGCAACGGAGGATGGTGGGAACATGAGTGGTGCCCCACGAGGACGCGATGTGTGAACCGGCCATGGGAAGAGGCTAACCCGCCACGACGGGCACGCGGAACCACGACCCGGCTCAGACCTGTGACAGCTACTGTGCGAGGAGCTGGTCACGCACTTGCCGTCGAATGACCTTGCCGATGAGTGACTTTGGCAATTGATCGACGGCCACCACGCGCTTAGGAACCTTGTAGGCGGCGAGGCTCGGGCGCACATAATCGCGCAAGCCCTGCTCGTCCAGCTCAGTACCGGGCGCGAGCACGACTGCGGCCACCACCTCCTCGCCGCTGTGGTCGCTCGGCAGGCCGACGACCGCGACATCCGCCACGGACGGATGTGACCGCAGGGCGTCTTCGACCTCACTCGGCGCCACGTTGAAACCACCGGTGATGATGAGTTCCTTGATGCGGTCGACGATGCTCACGAACCCGTCCACGTCGATGGTGACGATGTCGCCGGTGCGGAACCATGGGCCAGCGTCGTCGCCATCGGCTGCCGGCACGAAGACCTCCGCCGTCTCCTCGGACTTCTTCCAATAGCCGGAGAACACCTGCGGGCCGCGCACGATCAGCTCGCCCTCGTCGCCGGCGGCGCGATCGACCGTCGGATTCTCGGGGTCGACGACCCGCGCCTCGGTGTTGGGGAGCGGTAATCCGACGGTGCCAGCCCGGCGGCTCGGGCCTACCGGATTGGCCATAAGAACAGGGCTCGTCTCGGAGAGACCGTAGCCCTCGACCAGGTAGCCACCGGTGCGTTTCTCCCACGGTTCGACGACGGATGCCGACAGCGGCATGGCCCCCGAGATGGCGATCTCGATGCCTCTCAGTGACACTCCCGCCTCATCGGCTGCCGCGGTGAGCCGCTCGTAGATCGGTGGCACCGCTGGCAAGAATGTGGCCGGATGCTTCCTCACGACCTTGAGCACTAGGTCGGGGTCGAATTTGGGAAAGAGCACCAGCCGCGATCCCATGCTCATCGCGAAGGTGAGGCAGAGAGTGAGCCCGTAGGCGTGAAACATCGGCAACACGGCATATACCACCGAGGTGCCGTGATTTACCGAGGGCACCCAGGACCTGGCCTGGGCGGCATTGCTGGCGAGATTGAGGTGAGTGAGGATGGCGCCCCTCGGTGAGCCGGTCGTGCCGCTCGTGTACTGGATCAGCGCGACATCCGCCGCCGTGGGCCGGAAAATATGCCCATCGACCGTGGGGTGATCGAGGAGCGTGCGCCAGGGAACCGTGCCCCGCACCGCTGTCGTTAGCGCGGTGCGAGACTCTCGCGCCTTAGCGATCGGCAGCCGCAGTAGCGCGCGGGTGCCGAACGGCATTGCCCGGGTGATGTCAATGGACACGATCGATTGGACCGCGACATCCGCCGGAAAGCGCTGCACTGTCTCGACGACATTGTTCCAAACAATCGCGACCGTCGCCCCGTGGTCTTCAAACTGGTGCCGGAGTTCACGAGGGGTATACAGGGGATTGTGCTCGACAACGATCGCCCCGAGGCGTAGCACGGCGTAGAACGCGACGACATGCTGTGGGCAATTCGGCAGCACCAGGGCGACGGTATCGCCCTTCTGCACTCCGAGGAGTCGCAAGCCCTCGGCGGCGCGCAGCACCTGTTCGCCCAGCTCAGCGTAGGTGGTGGTCGCCCCGAAGAACTCGAGCGCGATATTGTCGCCATATTCGCTCACGGACGCCTCGAGGAGATCGAACAACGACCCGGTCGGGAGTTCGATCTCGGACGGCACGCCGTCGGCATAGCTGGTGAGCCACGGCCGCGGAGTCGTGATCGTCATGTATCCACTCTACGAGAACGGGGCGAAACGGTTCGGAAGGTCAGCCCTCAGGCCGCGCCGTCGAACATCGAGGTGACCGAGCCATCGTTGAACACCTCGTGGATCGCGCTCGCGATGAGCGGGGCGATCGGCAGAACCGTGAGAGTCGGGAAGCGCTTCTCGGCAGGGATCGGCAGGGTGTCGGTAACGACGACCGAGTCGATGAAATCGCTCTGCAGAATCTCGCTCGCCGGGTGGGAGAACACGGCATGGGTTGCCGCGACCACCACGTTAGTGGCACCTGCCTCCTTGAGCGCTTCGGCGGCCTTCACGATCGTGCCGCCGGTGTCGATCATGTCGTCCACGATCAGGCAGGTGCGACCGTGCACCTCGCCGACGATTTCGTGCACCGTCACCTTGTTCGGCACGAGCGGATCACGACGCTTGTGGATGATGGCCAGCGGGGCCCCGAGCTTGTCGCTCCAGATATCGGCGACCCGCACTCGCCCCATGTCGGGCGAGACGACGGTGAGCGAGGAGGGGTCAAGGCGCTCCTTGAAATACTTGAGAAGAACCGGCATGGCGAAGAGGTGATCAACCGGGCCGTCGAAGAAGCCCTGAATCTGCGCGGCGTGCAGGTCGACACTCATGATGCGATCGGCACCGGCGGCCTTGAACAGGTCGGCGACGAGGCGAGCCGAGATCGGTTCGCGACCACGCCCCTTCTTGTCTTGCCGCGCATAGGGATAGAACGGAGCGACCACGGTGATCCGCTTTGCGGAGGCCCGCTTGAGCGCGTCCACCATGATGAGCTGCTCCATGTGCCACTCGTTGATCGGATAGGTGTGCGACTGGATGACGAAAGCGTCACACCCTCGGACGCTCTCGTCGTACCGGGCGTAAATCTCACCGTTGGCGAAAGTGCGGGCATCGGTGTGCACGAGGTCCGAACCGAGCTCCCCGGCGATGTCGATCGCCAGCTGTGGATGAGCACGTCCGGTGACGATGACCAGTCGCTTTTTTCCGGTCGCGGTGATCTCGGCCACGTGTCCTGCTCTCTCTTGGTTGATGATCGTGGTTCGGTGATCGAACGTGTCAAAACCTAGTCGGACGCGACCTGATCGGACGATTTATCGGCCTCCGCTGCCGCTTTCGCGGCGGCGGTGCCGGCCCGATTCTTCTCCACCCAGCCCATCACATTGCGCTGCGGGGCCACGGTCATCGCGAGCGCTCCCGCTGGCACATCCTTGCGCACGATCGTTCCCGCTCCGGTCTTGGCTCCGTCCCCGATTCTAACCGGGGCGACGAAGACGTTGTGCGAGCCGGAATGCACCTGCGACCCGATCTCGGTGCGGTGTTTGACGATGTCGTCGTAGTTGGCCGTGATCGCACCCGCGCCGAGATTAGTACCCTCGCCGATAGTGGTGTCACCGATGTAGCTCAGGTGCGGCACCTTCGATCCGCGGCCGATCGTCGAGTTCTTCGTCTCGACGAAGGTACCGATCTTGCCGTTCTCCCCCAGGTAGGTGCCGGGGCGAAGATAGGCGAAGGGACCGACGGTGGCGTTCGCGCCGATAACAGCGAGAGTGGCATCCACCCTCTTCACGATCGCGTTCTCGCCGACCTCGCAGTCGAGAAGTGTCGTGTCCGGGCCGATGATTGCGCCCCGCTCGATCGCGGTCGCCCCCTTCAGCTGGGTGCCGGGCAGAATCTCCACGTCTTCGCCGATGCTTGTCGCCAGGTCGATCCAGGTGGACGCCGGATCCTGGATTGTCACGCCGCTCAACTGCCAACCCCGCACAATACGGGCGTTCAGTTCGGCGGCGGCCGCGGCGAGTTGGGCACGGTCGTTGATGCCGGCGACGAGCCAGTGATCCGTGACCGGAACCGCCTCGATTCGACCTCCGATGGCGCGGATGCTGGCCGCGGCATCCGTCAGGTACTTCTCGTTCTGCGCGTTGTCCGTGCCGATCTTCTCGAGAGCCTCCCGCAACGAGGCGGCATCGAAGACGTAGACGCCCGCATTGACCTCGTTGATCTCGCGCTGCAGGTCGGTGGCGTCTTTCTGCTCCACGATCGCCTGGAAGGACCCGTCAGGGGCACGCAGGATACGGCCAGCGCCGGTCGGGTCGACGAAGTAAGCGCTCAGCAGAGTGAGGGCGTTACCGGCGAGTGCGTGGGTCTGGATGAGTGCGTGCACGGTGGCCGCGTCGAGCAACGGCACGTCTGCGCTCAGCACGACGACCGAGCCGGAGAAGTCAGAGGGCAGCCCGGCAAGGCCGAGTTCTACGGCACGGCCGGTGCCCGGCGCCTCGTCCTGGTCGACGATGATCGCCTGCGGAACGTGCTCGGCGATCACTGCAGCGACGGCATCCCGCTGATGCCGCACTACGGCCACGATGTGGGCCGCACCCAGTTCCTCGGCCGTGGCGAGCACGTGCGAAACCATCGGGATCCCCGCGATCGGGTGGAGCACCTTTGGCTTCGCGGACTTCATGCGAGTGCCCTCACCCGCGGCGAGGATGATGATCGCGATGTCGGACATGATGG
>JAYTTG010000329.1:0-1542 GCA_043745175.1 Microbacteriaceae bacterium | reverse complement strand
CTTCGTCACGTAGTCATCGGCGCCGAGCTCGAGGCCGACCACCACGTCAACCTCACTGTCTTTCGCCGTGAGCATGATGATCGGCACCTGTGAGCGGGCGCGGATCTCACGGCACACCTCGGTGCCGGCGATACCGGGCAACATGAGGTCGAGGAGAACGAGGTCGGCACCGTTGCGGTCGAATTCCGCAAGGGCGGCATTGCCGTCGGCCGCGATCGAGGTCTCGTATCCCTCCCGCCCAAGAAGGAAGGCGAGCGGCTCGCTCAGGGAGGGTTCGTCTTCGACGATCAGGATGCGCAACTCAGGCCTCTTTCAGGGATGCTGCCACGGCAAGAGACGCCTTGGGCAGTCGGATGGTGAAGGTCGAACCATTGCCAGGCTGGGACCACACGCGGATGTCCCCGCCGTGGTTTTGCACGACGTGCTTGACGATGCTCAAGCCGAGTCCCGATCCGCCGGTGTGGCGGGAACGCGCCGGATCGATGCGGAAGAAGCGCTCGAAAACCCGGTCGAGTTCCTCGTCGGGGATTCCGATGCCCTGGTCGGTAACCGCGATCTCGACGATACCGTCGGCATTCTTTACACCCACTCCGACCCTCGAACCCTTGGGCGAATACTGGATCGCATTGGCGATGAGGTTGTGCAGGGCCACCGCGAGGAGCGGCTCGTCGCCGTAGACCTCCGCGCCGGCATCCCCGCCACTGACGATTGAAACCCGACTGGATTCCGCGGCGACCCGGTTCTGGTCGATGGCGAGCGCGACAACACGATCGATCTCCACGACCTCGGGCTTTGTGAGGGCATCCGCTGCCTGCAGCCGGGAGAGCTCGATGATCTCCTGGGTGATGCGCGCAAGCCGATCCGCCTCCTTCGTGAGACGTTTGGCGAAACGGCGCACCTGGTCCGGCTCATCGGATGCCGCCTCGAGTGCCTCGGCGAGCAGGCCAACCGCGCCGATCGGTGTCTTGAGTTCGTGGCTGATGTTGGCGACGAAGTCCCGTCGCACTTCATCGAGCCGGTAGGACTCGGTACGGTCCTCCGCGAGCAGCAGAATGTAGCGCGCACCGAGGCGCGCAACTCGCACGAACAGGTAGATATTCGCGTCGCCGAACGGTCCCCGGGCGAGCTCGAGCTCCTGGGTGATCGGCTCACCGTAGCGTCGCACCCGGTCGACTATCGTCACGAGTTCGGGATGCACCAGCGACTGGTTCCACACCAATCCGAACGCCATCGCGCCCGGGCTCGCCTTCACCACCGTGTTGGACGGGTCGAGCACGATTCCCGCGGATTCGAGGGCCTCGATCACCTGGTCGACGCCGTCTGGCACCGCCGTGCTCACGACATCCACCGCCCGCTGGCCGCGACGAGCGGACGTAACCAGTACCGCAGTAACGCCTGCGCCGACGACGACGCCGAACGCTAGCGCGAGCGGCACCAACAGGGCGGAGTCCATAGCGACTAGATTAGTTACATTCGGCGGGTTGGCTCACCCCCGCACCATATGCGGCTCCGGCACTTGGCGTGTTGTTCAGATGCGGTTCC
>JAYTTG010000328.1:0-1546 GCA_043745175.1 Microbacteriaceae bacterium | reverse complement strand
GACTGGCCACTGTGGTTGCGAACGTGATCACCTCGAACACCGCCCTCGCGGCGATGCCCGGCAACGTGTTCCTTCCCTCAGCAGTCTCGGGTCTTCCGAGCGATTCGGTCGTCAACGTCACGGCAGTTGTCACACGAATAAGTCAGCGCTCGACGAGAAGTGTGGCCACATTTCGGACGGAATTCTTGACGGGGTGGATGACGGGCTTCGCTTAGTTTTCGAGCTCTAGCCAAGGGGCATTGCTAGGTCACCAGAAGCTTTACGTCCGACTTGAGCTGCGATCTCACTCTGGGTAACCCACCTGCAGCGCGGCATGACGCAGCCACGAGTTGCTGTCTGCCGACCAGCGAGCGAGGGCTATGTTCGCGCGGGCTCGACCCCGGGCATCCAGGCCCCCGATCAGCGGGCTGATCACCTCCCTGATGAGGGGCTCGGCGAGCGCGGGCGTGCGCGCATCCCGCAAAAATCCCTCGAGACGGGTGAGGTCGGAGTTGTCGAACAGGCGCACGTGAGTCTGCAGCAGCACGATCGCCGCCAGCCGGCGCTCGAAAACGGGTGGGTACCAGAGTTCCGAGCTCAGGGCGGTGATCTCGTCGTGCCCGAGGTCGGGATACCGATGGGCGACATCCCGAATCGTGCCGCGCACTGCACCAACGGATGCCCCGTAGAACTGCAGATCGGTGCCGATGCGTGACCCATCGGCAAGAGCGCGCTGCCAGGTCGCCTCGAGTTGGAGGGCGGAGTCCACGAAGTCGCCGGCGTTGCTCATTCCGCTAGCCCAGAGGCTGCGCGATCTCCCAAATGTGACCGCCCGGATCCCGGAAACTCGCCGTGCGGATGCCCCACCCGCGGTCCATTGGACCGTTCAGCAGGACGACCCCGTGCCCGGCGAGCTCGGCGCAGGTGGCATCAACGTTCTGCACATCGAGCGTCAGTTGGGCCCGCGAGCCTGTGTCGGGAGAGGCCACCGCGGCGGGATCGACGAGGCTGACGGCAGCAGAAGACTTGAGCAGGTTAATCATCGTATTGTCGAAGCGGAATACGGCCGAGTCCTCGTCTTCGAAGAGGATCGGCAACCCGAACACCTTGAGGTAGAAGGTCCTGGTCGCCGGAAGATCGTCGACGAACAGGGTGATTGCACTGATCGATCCGGGCCACACTGGCATGGGGTCTCCTCATTCGCGTCGCTGGACAAGTTACGCCGAGGCCGACGACAAAACTGCTCCACGGCCATAACATGAGCATATGTACCCTCAGACTGCGACAGCTTCTCTCGTATTGATGTCGCGGTGACAGAGCGCATCGGGCCGACAGAATTCGCCGATTTCTCCGAAATGCTCGCCCGCGGGCAGACGGATAACGCGGGCTACGGGTTCGACCCCTTCGTCCTGGCCAGGGCTCGCCGCCGTCGCATGCGTCGTCGGATCACCGGGCTTGTTGTGCTGCTCGTGATCATCGCGGCCATCGGCACGTACCTGCCGCTCGCGCTTCTTGCGCCGCTCAGTCCCGCCACGCTGGCTGCGACCAAGCCGTCGTTCACCCAGCC
>JAYTTG010000327.1:0-1548 GCA_043745175.1 Microbacteriaceae bacterium | reverse complement strand
ATCAGAACTATTACGCCTCTTTTTTGCAGTCAAGCGAATGTCCTCTCGCCGCGGTACCCAAGAAGAACACCGTGCGCATCGCCCCGAGCGACCCCAAGTGCACCCGGGTCGCCGAGCTGGTGCAGCCCCTGCTCGATGCGGCAGTGGTCGATGCGCGTTCCAGCTTTGACGCCGGCTTCATCGCGGATGTCGCGAAGAAGGACAAGGTAGCGATGACCCTCGGTCCGTCGTGGTTTGGTGATTTCGTTATCAAGCCTGCCGACTCGTGGGGTGTGCCCGCGGGAGAGATTGCCGCGGCTAATATGCCTGCCTGGGGAATTGGATCCGATAACAAGTCGGGAGCTTACGGCGGCGGCGTCTTCACTGTTTCTGCGCATGCGAATTTCCCCCAGGCCGCCGCTGACGCAGCAGTGTGGATGACGACCTCCGACGCAATGGCGACTGCCGAGACCACTCCGACCTTCCCGGCCTACGGTCCGGCGAACAAGCTGTGGGAGAAGCGCATCTCAACCGATCCGTACTACGTCAGCAACCCCTACCCCGCGATGGCGGCGGGCGCGAACAACATCTCGCAGGTGGACCGCCCGGTGCGATTCGCGTTCGTGGCGCAGATCGGCACCGTGCTGCAAGCGGACATCAACAGCGGCAAGTCGCTGAAGGCCGCATTGAACGCTTACGCGGACTCCCTTCAGAAGCTCGCCCCGTCATCCGGTTACACGGTCATCTCTAAGTAACACCACGGATGGGCGCCGGAGAGCCCAGCAGCTCCCCGGCGCCGCACGGTTTGGCCACAACGAAAGGCTCGCGGTGTCGCGTTCACGATCAAGCAGAAAGAGTCTCATCGCCGGAAGCATCATGATCGCGCCATACCTGGCGCTGCTCATTGCCTTCGGCGTCATCCCTATCATCGTCGCCGCCGTCACCTCGATGGAACCCTCAGTCCTCAACCCGGGGGGTGGCCCGCTCAACTATCTGCAGGCGCTGCAGGATTTCCGTTTTTTGCCGGCACTTGGCAACGTCGGAGTGTTCCTTTTGCTCTACGTTCCCACAATGTTGATTGTCGTGGCGGGGATGTCGCTTCTTCTCGACACGGTGCGGGGACGCTGGAACGTATCCCTCCGGTTGGCTTACATCGTGCCGGCGTCACTGACCGGCGCAACCGCGGTGCTCGTCTGGTATTTCCTGCTCGAGCCGACCCTGAGCCCCTACAAGGACATTCTGCACGCGCTCGGCATCACCCAAGGCGGACAGATCTGGAGGTCGGGAAACCTTGCCTGGATTTTCGCGCTCATGGCGTTCTTCACCGGGGCCGGCAACTGGATCGTCGTTCAGTATGGCTCGCTGCAGTCGATCTCCGAGGACATCCTCGAGGCGGCTCGCATTGACGGGGCGAATGCCTGGCAGATCGGATGGCACATCAAACTCCCCCTCATCCAGAAGTACATCGTTTACATGGGGATCCTCGTCTTTGCCGCGGGGCTCCAGGTGTTCGTCGAACCCCAGCTCATCTCGTCGTCGGTCTATCCGGGACTCGCCTCAAACTGGTCG
>JAYTTG010000326.1:0-5635 GCA_043745175.1 Microbacteriaceae bacterium | reverse complement strand
GCCGTGCGCGATCTCGAGGCACCCCGCACGGCTGAGATCCCGAAAGAGCTCCTGACAACGGATGCCGAGTCCCTCATCCTCGGCGCGGACATCGTGATCGAGCTCATGGGCGGTCTCGAACCGGCACGCACGCTCATCCTGCAGTCCCTTAACTCCGGTGCGGATGTCATCACCGGCAACAAGGCGCTGCTTGCGACCCACGGCCCGGAGCTGTTCGAGGCCGCGGAGCAGGTCGGCGCGCAGCTGTACTACGAGGCTGCCGTCGCCGGGGCGATCCCGATCATCCGTCCGCTGCGTGACAGCCTCGCCGGGGACCGCATCAAGCGAATCCTCGGCATCGTGAACGGCACTACTAACTTCATCCTCGATCGCATGGATACGGCGGGGGAGTCCCTCGAGGCCGCCCTCGCGACGGCGACCGAGCTCGGCTACGCCGAGAAGTCCGATCCCTCGGCCGACATCGAGGGCTACGACGCAGCCCAGAAGACGGCGATCCTCGCGAGCCTCGCCTTCCACACCACAGTTCCGCTTGAGTCCGTGCACCGGGAGGGCATCACCGCAGTCACGCTCGAGCAGGTGGAAGCGGCGCGCAAGGCCGGCTATGTGGTCAAGCTGCTCGCCATCTGCGAGCGACTGACGGATGCCGACGGCGTCGAGGGCGTGTCCGCCCGGGTCTATCCCGCGCTCGTTCCCCGCGATCATCCGCTCGCCGCCGTCCACGGTGCTAAAAACGCGGTGTTCATCGAAGCCGAGGCTGCTGGGGATCTCATGTTCTACGGAGCCGGAGCCGGCGGTATCGAGACAGCGTCCGCGGTGCTCGGCGACCTCGTCTCTGCCGCTCGTCGCCACGTGATCGGCGGGCCGGGTGTCGCAGAGTCAACGCACGCCAACCTGCCCATCCTGCCCATCTCACGTGTCATCACGCGCTACCAGATCACGCTCAGCGTCGTCGATGCTCCGGGAGTACTCGCGGTGGTCGCCGCGCTCTTCAGCGAGCACGGGGTGTCCGTCGAAACGCTCACCCAGTCCGTCTACGGTGGCGTGAGCACCTCCACGCCCACCGCTACCCTTGTTATTGGCACGCACGAGGCATCCGAAGCCGATCTCGCGGCGACCGTTCTCGAACTCGAGTCGAGCGATGTCGTCGTGCGAGTCACATCCGTACTGAGAGTAGAAGGTTCATAATGGCCCACCAGTGGCGCGGAGTCCTCCGCGAGTATGCAGACCGTCTCGATATCTCGGACGCCACCCCGATCATCACTCTTGGCGAAGGCGGCACGCCGCTCATTCCTGCTCCCGCTCTCTCGGCACGCACCGGCGCGAACGTCTGGGTGAAGTATGAGGGCATGAACCCCACCGGATCATTCAAGGACCGCGGCATGACCATGGCGGTATCCAAGGCCGTCGAGGCCGGTGCCAAGGCCGTCATCTGTGCCTCGACCGGCAACACCTCGGCGTCGGCTGCCGCCTATGCCACTCACGCCGGGATCACTGCCGCGGTGCTCGTTCCCGAGGGCAAGATCGCGATGGGCAAGCTCGCCCAGGCGATCGCCCACAATGCCGAGCTGTTGCAGATCCGCGGTAATTTCGACGACTGCCTTGACATCGCCCGCGAACTCGCGGCGAATTACCCCGTTCACCTGGTCAACTCGGTGAACAACGACCGCATCGAGGGCCAGAAGACCGCCGCCTTCGAGGTCGTGGAGGTGCTCGGCGACGCCCCCGACATCCACATCGTTCCCGTGGGGAATGCGGGCAACTACACGGCGTATTCACGCGGCTACGGCGAATCCCTCGCCCGCGGCGACTCGACGAAGCACCCGCGCATGTTCGGCTTTCAGGCCGCAGGAAGCGCACCAATAGTGCTCGGCCGCATCGTGAAGAACCCCGACACGATCGCCAGCGCAATCCGGATCGGCAACCCGGCCTCCTGGGAGCTCGCCATCACGGCGCGGGAATTGACCAACGGATACTTCGGAGCGATCTCGGACACCCACATCCTCGAGGCCTACCGAATCCTCTCCGCCGAAGTCGGTATCTTCGTGGAACCCGCGTCGGCGATCAGCGTCGCCGGACTGCTGGAGCGCGCCGAGGCCGGAGAGATCCCGCGCGGATCGACGGTGGTGCTCACCGTCACCGGTCACGGCCTCAAGGACCCGCAGTGGGCCCTGAAGACCGCCGACGGCTCGGTTATCACCCCCACCGTGGTCGCCAACGACACCGACGAGGTTGCAGGCGTGCTCGGTCTCGCCAAAGTCACCGTGTGAACGCATTCGTTTCTCCGTTGGCTTCGGTCGCAGCGTTTGCCGGGTTGTCGGTGACGGTTCGCGTCCCCGCGACGACGGCAAATCTCGGTCCGGGGTTCGACACCCTCGGCCTCGCGCTGTCGCTCTATGACGAGCTCACCGTCTCGGTGCGCGATGCCCCTGGCGCGACGGTCGAGGTGATCGGAGTGGGCGAAGGGGAGGTTGCCACCGATGAGTCCAACCTCGTGGTGAGGGCCATCGCTTACACCTTTGCCGCCTGCTCGCAGCCGATGCCTGGCCTGCATCTCGTTGCACGCAACAACATTCCGCACGGTCGGGGGCTCGGGTCATCCGGTGCCGCCATAGTCTCGGGGATCATGGCCGCCAAGGGCCTGCTCGACGGCATCGTCGACCTCGACGCGGGGGCTCTGCTTGCCCTAGCGACGGCTCTCGAGGGCCATCCCGACAATGTGGCACCGGCGCTTTTTGGCGGTCTCACTATCGCCTGGACCACGGATGCCGGACCACAGCACAAGAAACTCATCGTGCACCGCGGAGTCTCACCGCTCATCGCGGTGCCGGAGTCGACGATGTCGACCGAGCTCGCCCGCAGCCTGCGCCCGGCCTCTGTTCCCCACGAAGACGCGATCTTCAACGTCTCTCGCTCGGCATTGCTTATCGCTGCTCTCATCCAGAGTCCCGAACTCCTGCTTGCCGCAACCGAAGATAGGCTGCACCAGAGCTACCGCGCTGCGGCCATGCCCGAAACCGAGTCGCTCATTCTCGAACTGCGATCGCACGGGCTTCCGGCGGTGGTCTCCGGGGCCGGTCCGTCAATCCTCGTGCTTTGCAGCGATCCCGCCCAGCGGCTCGTCGCGGCCGAGCTCATCGCTGCCCAATCCGGCTCGCCGTGGCAGTCCCTGCTGCTGGCTGTTGACTTCAAAGGTGCTACAGTGACAGTGCATCCGGTAGAAAATTCGGCTTAGCCGAAAACCCCGGACAGCACACTCATCAGCAATCGCATCGTTATCTACCTTGCTTTCCCCGCGCAGTTACGAGAAATCGCATAGGCGCTACCCGAAGCGAAAGCACCGAACGTCAAACCCTCCCGCAAGGTTCGCTCGCACCTGTCAGGTGCGAAACCTGTTCGGGGAAAGGAACCCTCTTAGTGACTGACCTCACTGTCCGTGCCGCGGCTACGGACTCCATCGCCCTCGCCAAACTCCGCCTCCCCGAGCTTCAGGCTCTCGCGGCGGAGTTGGGGCTCAGCGGATCGTACAAACTTCGTAAAGGAGACCTCGTGGACGCAATCTCCGAGATCCGAAAGACTGCCGAATCCGGCGCGCCGGTTGTTGAGGCACCGGTTGTTGAGGCGCCGGTGGTTGACGCGCCCACCGTCGACGCACCGGTCGCAGACGCACCGGTTCTCAAGAAGCGTGCGTCGCGCCGCGCCAGCACTTCGATCGTGGACGCCGGCGCCGCAGAGGCGCCCGTCATCGAGTCGACACGGCGCCCGGTCACCACCCGTCGCACCGCACCGAAGGCCGTCTCAGAACACGCCAACAGTGCCGAGAGCGGCATCGACCTCATCCCCGGCCAGGAGGCGGAGCGCGTGGCCCAGGCCGACGCCCAGGCCACCGAGTCCCAGCTGAAGGACGGACTCGATCGCATCCCCGGCCAGGAGGCCGAGGCGGAGGCGCAGGCGGACGACGCCCAGCCCAGCCGAAATTCGCGTAATCGAAATCGCAGCCGTGGTGACCGCCAGCAGGCCGACGGTGCTCCGGCCCAGAATGGCCAGGCGCCGCAGAATGGCCAGGCGGCGCAGAACAACCAGAATGGCGAGCAGTCCGACGGACAGCGCACCAGCGGTCGTAATGCCAACAGCCGCAACCAGCAGAGCAACCAGGGCGGAAACCAGCAGAACGCGCAAGGGGATCGCCAGCAGAACGGCAACACCCGCCAGTTGGGCAACGACCGCCAGCAGGGCAACGACCGCCAGCAGCAAAACTACAACGAGCGTAACCAGCAGCAGCTGATCGAGGACGATGACCGCGGCGGACGCAACCGCTACCGGGACCGCAAGCGTCGCGGCGCTGCCGGAAACGACGACTTCGAGCCGGAGATCACCGAGGATGACGTGCTCATCCCGGTCGCCGGCATTCTCGACGTGCTCGACAATTACGCCTTCGTGCGCACGAGTGGTTACCTCCCCGGCAACAACGACGTCTATGTCTCCCTCGGCCAGGTGAAGAAGTACAACCTGCGCAAGGGCGACGCTGTGGTTGGAGCGATTCGGCAGCCTCGCGAGAACGACAACTCCGGTCGTCAGAAATACAACGCCATCGTCAAGATCGACTCGATAAACGGGCTTCCCGTAGAGCAGGCGGCCGACCGTGTTGAATTCGGCAAGCTGACCCCGCTTTACCCCACGGAGCGCCTGCGCCTCGAGACCGAGTCGGGCAAGCTCACCACCCGCATCATCGACCTCGTCTCGCCGATCGGAAAGGGCCAGCGTGGCCTGATCGTCTCGCCACCGAAGGCGGGAAAGACTCTGGTCCTGCAGGCAATCGCCAACGCAATTGCGAAGAACAACCCAGAGGTCCACCTCATGGTTGTTCTCGTCGACGAGCGTCCGGAAGAGGTCACCGACATGCAGCGCACGGTGAAGGGCGAGGTCATCGCCTCCACCTTCGACCGTCCGGCCGAAGACCACACCACCGTCGCCGAGCTCGCCATCGAGCGCGCGAAGCGACTCGTGGAGCTCGGACACGATGTCGTCGTTCTTCTCGATTCGATCACCCGCCTTGGTCGTGCGTACAACCTGGCTGCTCCGGCATCCGGTCGCATCCTCTCGGGTGGTGTCGACTCGTCGGCCCTGTACCCGCCGAAGCGCTTCTTTGGTGCCGCTCGCAACATCGAGGATGGTGGATCGCTCACGATCCTCGCCACCGCGCTGGTCGAGACCGGCTCCAAAATGGACGAGGTCATCTTCGAAGAGTTCAAGGGCACCGGCAATATGGAGCTGCGCTTGTCACGTCAGCTTGCTGACAAGCGCATCTTCCCGGCCGTGGATGTTAACGCGTCGGGCACCCGTCGCGAGGAGATGCTCATGGGCGTCGACGAGACGAAGGTCAACTGGAAGCTCCGTCGTGCACTCGCCGGACTCGAGACCCAGCAGGCTCTCGAGCTCGTGCTCACACAGCTGAAGGACACCTCGTCCAACGTCGAGTTCCTCATGAAGATCCAAAAGTCGCTTCCGGGTGCATCCGGGTCGAAAGAGGACTAAGTAGGATGGCAGACTCTGGCATATTCGAGTCGGTGAAAACACTGCTGGTCGAGCATGCGGATCTGCAGGAGCAGCTCGCTGACCCCGAACTCCACTCCAACCC
>JAYTTG010000325.1:0-5637 GCA_043745175.1 Microbacteriaceae bacterium | reverse complement strand
CTGCAGCGGGACTTCAAACCGCGCTGGCGCACTACCACCGGGCTCGCTGGAGCGCCGCTGCTCGGCCTCGTCTTCGGACTCGGCTGGGCGCCATGCATCGGCCCGACGTTCGCGGCGGTGATCACGCTCAGCGCAGGAAGCGGAACGGCCGGCCGGGGCGTACTCCTCGGTGTCGTCTACTGCCTCGGCCTCGGCATCCCGTTCCTGCTCGTCGCGCTCGGTCTCAACTGGATCACTGGCTCGGTGGCCTGGCTCAAGCGTCACATCCGAGTGATCAATATCATCGGCGGATCTTTACTCATCCTGATCGGACTGCTCATGGTCTCGGGCATCTGGCAGATCATCATCGCGCAACTGCAGGGGGTGATCGTCGGAAGTTATGTCACGCCCCTCTGATCACATTGATTCCCCGGCGCCCGCCCCCCGGGACGGTGTCATCCAGCCAAAACTCGGCCCGATCGGCTACCTCCGCTATTTCTGGCGACAGCTCACGAGCATGCGCACCGCCCTCTTCCTGCTGTTACTGCTCGCGGTCGCTGCCGTGCCCGGATCCGTGTTTCCGCAGCGCAGCTCCGACCCCAATGGCGTGACGCAGTACTTCAGCAACAATCCGTCGGCCGCGCCGACACTCGATAAACTCCAGCTCTTCGACGTCTACACCTCGGCGTGGTTCTCGGCCATCTACCTGCTGTTGTTCATCTCGTTGATCGGGTGCGTCATCCCGCGCACGATCCACCACGCCAAAGCCCTCGCCTCGCCGCCCCCGAGGACCCCGGCGCGTCTCGAGCGACTCGGTGCGTTCAGCGCCTTCGAGATCGAAGCGGATGCCTCTGGCCCGGCCCTCACGGCCGCCACCGCCGTCGATTCCGGCCGTGCGGTGCTGCGCAAGGCGGGGTATCGCGTCCGGCTGTTCGACGGGCGCGGACCCGATGGACCCGAGTTGTCCGTCTCCGCCGAGCGCGGCTACCTGCGTGAGACCGGCAACCTGGTCTTCCACTTCTCGCTGATCGGCATTCTCCTGGCCGTAGGAATTGGCGGCGGTGTTGGCTACACCGGCCAGAAGGTACTTGTCGTCGGGCAGGCATTCGCCAACGTGCGCCTCACCTTCGACGCTTTCACCAAGGGACGCTTCTTCTCGGACAGCGACCTACAGCCTTACCGGCTGCGGCTCGACAGGTTCGCCGTCAAATATGAGGAGTCCAATCGGAACGCGCTCGGCCAGCCGATCGACTACACCGCCGATGTCACGACCTTCGATGCCGCGGGCAAGGCAACACCGGCTGTGGTCAAGGTCAACGACCCGTTGCGCCTCGGCGGCAACGACATCTACCTGCTCGGCAACGGCTACGCCCCCTGGGTCACCGTGAAAAACCCGGCGGGCAAGACCGTCTACTCCGAGCCAGTGCCGTTCCTCGCCCAGGATGCCAACCTCACCTCTCTCGGCATCATCAAGGTGCCCGACGGCCTGGCCTCCCAGGTGGGAATGCGGGCGTTCTTCTACCCGACCGCGGCCAAGAGTGCGAATGGTGTTCTCGGCTCGGTGTACCCCGACCTACGCAACCCGGTGCTGTCCCTCGTCGTTTTTACGGGCGACCTCGGCATCGATAAGGGTGTGCCAAAGTCGATCTACGTGCTCAACACAGACAAGATGACTCCGCTCGCTGGCCCGGGCGCGGCCGACGGCACCTCGGCGCTGCGGCTGAAGCCCGGCGAGAGCGCGCAGATCCCCCGTGGCCTCGGTTCCATCACCTTCGAGAACAGGGCGCCGGCGTCGGAGAAGGCGGACCTGACCAAAAGCGTGCAGCGCTTCGTCTCGTTCGACGTGCACCGCGACCCGACCCAGGGCTGGGTGCTCTTCTTCGCGATCTGCATGCTCGCCGGCCTGCTCACCTCGCTGTTCATCCCTCGCCGCCGCCTGTGGATCAAGGCGGTCGAGTTGGCGGGCGGCCGGTTACGGTTCGAATATGCCGGGCTTGCTCGCGGCGAGGACCCGACCCTGGACGCCGCAGTCTCCGCTGTGGCCCAGCGTCACTCCCAGCAACTTGGGCTTAGGCTCGAACTGTGACTTCAGCTGCCCTCGCATCGTATTCCCTTACTGCGATTTATTCCGCGATGGGCGTGTACCTCTTCGCCTTCATCGCTTTCACCCTCGACCTCGCCAAGCGCTCCGCCGAGACCCCGGTTGCCGCCGCCTCAGCGCCCGCGCGTGTGGGGCTGATGTCCCGGGTTGGAGGCACTGCAGTGCTCGACCGCCTGCCGAGTGCGCCCACCGCTCCCCGGCGCCGCTCGAACCGCTTCGAGCGGGCGGCGTTCGCGCTGACCATCCTCGGCTGGGCTCTGCACGTGGTCGGCACCGTGCTGCGCGGCATCGCGGCCCACCGCGTGCCGTGGGCCAACATGTTCGAATTCTCGCTGACGGCATCCGCCATCATCGTGGGTGTGTTCATCGCGGTGCAGGCGTGGCAGAACCTGCGTTTCCTCGGCGCCTACATCACCGGCTTCTCGCTCATCGTGCTGGGTTTCGGCACCGTCGGCTTCTACGTCAGCGTCGTACCGCTTCCGCCGGCGCTTCAGTCGTACTGGCTGGTGATCCACGTGTTCGTCGCGACCCTCGGCACCGCATTCTTCGCCATCGGCGCGGGCCTCTCGCTCGTACAGCTGATTCAGGCACGGCGCGAAGCGAAGCAGTTTTCCGGCCTCAAATTCCTGGACACCATGCCGGATGCCGAGAAGCTCGAAAACCTCGCCTACCGCGTGATCGTTGTTGGTTTCGTCTTCTGGACTTTCACCCTGATGGCCGGCGCCATCTGGGCCGCGCATGCCTGGGGGCGCTATTGGGGATGGGACACCAAGGAGGTCTGGACCTTCATCATCTGGACCATCTTCGCCGGCTACATTCACGCGCGGGCGACTCGCGGATGGCGCGGCTCACGCTCCGCCTACCTCGCAATCGTCGGATTCGCCGCGGTGATGTTCAACTTCACCATCGTGAACCTGTTCTTCAAGGGCCTGCACGCCTACAGCGGCCTCTAAGCCGCACGGTCGACGGATGGCGGGGCCACGTCGAAACACAGGTTCCCTGAGGTCGCTTCGGTGCGGTCGTCATCGCGATTCAGACTTAACTCATCCCCAGCGCGGGAGGTGTATTTCAAGAATCTGCATCCATGGGAGGTACTTTTCACGCGGGAATGGAATTTCCCCTGCTTTGCGGTCGCGATAAGAGAACGATGCGGTTCGATCCGTGGAATGTGGTGAGCGGCTCTTCAGTAATCCAGGCACCGGGTCGAACGAGCTAGTCGGCCGACGCAAGTACGGCGGCGCAGGCGGCGAGGTCACCCCGAAAGCGTGCGCGCCGCTTCTCGGGCACTGCCGCGAGCATCCGCTTCTCCACTGACCTGGCGACCGCATTGGCAGCGTTGAGACGTTCTCGGCCCTCGGCCGTGAGTTTCGTCGGGAGGGCCCGGCCGAGCGGCGCGATCTCGGGGCGGGTGACGAGCCCGCGATCCTGAAGGCCGCGCAAAACGAGGTTCATTGACTGTCGACTCACGAATGCGCCGCGGGCGAGATCGGAGCTCGAGAGCCCGGGGCTGCGTCCGAGCAATTCGAGGCAGGAGTGCTGCGCCGCGGTGAGATCGAGAGGACGCAATGCGTCTGCCATCGCGCCCCGCAGCGATGCCGCCGCATGCCGCAGCATGTAGGTGAGCGCCTCATCGAGCACTCCGACCCGACTCGCATCGGAGCCAGGTTTCTTGGATGTCGACGTGCTTGCGGCGACAGCCTTATCGAACGCGGCCTTACCGATGGTCTCGCTCTTGGACTTCTTACCGTGTTTCGCCATGTCAGTAGTGTGACACCGCGGCTCGATCGAGGCTAGAGCATATCAAAAATAAGATCAGGCCTCTTCTGCCAGAAGCTCGCGCACTCGCGGGGCAACCACGCTGCCGAAGAGTTCGATACTCGACATCAGTTTCTCGTGGGCGAGAGTGCCGCTGGAGTATTTGAGATCGAAACGGTCGAGACCGAGCACGCGGGCTGTTGACGCGATCCTCTGGGCGACCGTCTCGGGGGATCCGACATAGAGCGAGCCGGTTTCGGCCTCGTTTTCGAAGGATTCGCGGCTCATCGGGCCCCAGCCGCGTTCCCTGCCGATGCGGCCCATCAGTTCCGAGTGGTGTGGCCAGAGTTCCTCGCGCGCCTGCTCGTCGGTCTCGGCGATGTGACCGGGCGAGTGCACGCCGATCTTCGGCGTCGGCCGCTCGAACTGGGCCAGCGCGCGGTGGAACAGGTCCACATAGGGGACAAAGCGAGCGGGCTCCCCGCCGATGATCGCGAGCATGAGATTGAAGCCGTAGCGGGCAGTACGCACGACCGATTCCGGACTGCCGCCCACGCCAATCCAGGTGGAGAGCAGGCCATTCTCGACGGTCGGGTACACGGACTTATTGACCACCGGGGGGCGGGTGCTGCCCGCCCAGTTCACCGGTTGCTGATCGCGCACGGCCGCAAACAGCTCAAGCTTTTCCTCGAAGAGACGCTCGTAGTCCGCGAGGTCCAGTCCGAACAGCGGGAACGACTCGGTGAACGACCCCCGGCCAAGGATCGCCTCAGCACGCCCGTTCGAGATGCCGTCGAGAGTCGCGAAGCGCTGGAAGACCCGGATCGGATCATCCGATGACAGCACGGTGACAGCGGTACCAACGTGGATGCGTTCGGTCTGTGCGGCAATGGCCGCGAGCACGACCTCGGGGGCAGAGACGGCGAAGTCCCTACGGTGATGTTCACCGACCCCGATGTAGTCGAGTCCGACCCGGTCGGCCAGCACGCCCTGGGCTACGAGATTGCGCAGCACTTGGGCGAAGGGTACCGGGGTACCGTCCTCTTCAGTGGTAACGTCACCGAAGGTGTCCAGCCCGAGTTCGAGGTGCGGGGCCATCAGCGTCTCTCCAAGTTAATGTCTATGCGTGTGCATCGAGCAATAACGGGGACGGGGCCGTCGATATTCCAACGATGCGTACACTGGCACGATGACAGGCTATTCGCGGATGTCGGCTCCTCCCACCGAATATCGCGACGAAGCCGGGGCGGTCATCCCGTACGGATCCCGGTGGACCGCAGGCAGGCCCCCCGAAGACTCCTACAGCCGAGTCAGCAACCCGCAGCGCTTCGAGCCGCTGCAGGGGGTCGCCCGGCAGCTCATCGCGTTTCTCGGTCGGGAATACGAGGTCGAGGTGGCTACCGATCCGTTCTTCGCCTCCGAGTTCAGTCATCCTTCGGGCGTCGGGGAGGCCGTGCGCCTCGCGCCTGCCGTTCCGCTCACGGCCCCCCTGACCTTCGGGTTCACGGGCCTACCCGGCGTCTTCGTCGCCGTCGGTGCTTTTCACCAGTTCGCTTTCCCGGCCTGTGGCTGCGATGCGTGTGACGAGGGTGTTGCTGAACAGCTCGACCAGCTCGAGGAGGCAGTTTTCGGTGTCGTCGAAGGCGGCCTTCGGGAATGGGCCGCTGGCGATGAAGTCGGCTTCAGTCTCGAGCTCAGCTCTGGATCGAATTCCGGTGTGGGATCAATGCGCGATATCGAGCCCGGCCGGCTCGCTGCCGGGCTCTCCGCCCTCCCACCGACAGGCAGCGGTTGGCTACCCT
>JAYTTG010000324.1:0-1552 GCA_043745175.1 Microbacteriaceae bacterium | reverse complement strand
CCTGCGCCGTCGTGCGTGCGATGGCGGCTCGCACGATCAGGGCATCGAGACGCATTTCGAGCTGTTCGACCAGGTTCTCACCGGTCAGACCCGAGGCGCGGCGGGCCTCCTCGAACTGGATCTTGAGCTGGGCCTCGCGGATGCCGTATTGCGCACGCAGACGCTGCTTCTCGCGGAGACGGACGGCATAGTCGCTGTCGGTCTTTCGCTTGGTTCGGCCGTGCTCCCCCGGGGGGTACGGGCGCTTCTCGAGGTACTTGGCGGCCTTCGGCGTGAGCGGGATGCCCAACGCACGCGACAGGCGCGTCTTACTTCGGGTACGTGACTGGGTAGACACGGGGTCCTTTCGATTCTCTTCGCCCCCACGAGACGGAAGTGCATCGCGGAGGCCCGTGCGTGAGCACGGACAGATTGGGAAGAGGGTTGTGGCCCGAGAGACCTCCTCAGAACCAGCGAGAAGCCTAACAGATTGCTAGTCCCCCCGAATGATCCGCCGCAGCTTCTCCAATCGTGCCTTCACATCCCGTTCGTTGCCGTGCTCGGTGGGCGTGTAGTAGCGAGTGTCACGCAACTCGTCGGGCAGGTACTGCTGCTGCACCACCCCGAGCTCTGAGTCGTGCGAGTACCGGTAGCCCTTTCCGTGCCCCAGCTTCTTCGCCCCCGTATAGTGCGCGTCACGCAGGTGCTTGGGCACGCGCCCGATCCGACCGGCGCGTACGTCCGCAATCGCGGCATCCAGTGCCAGATAGGAGGCGTTGGACTTCGGTGCTGTGGCGAGGTAGACGACGGCCTCGGCCAGCGGTATGCGCCCCTCGGGCATCCCGACGTACTGAACGGCGTCGGCAGCGGCGACGGCAATGAGAAGTGCCTGCGGGTCGGCGATACCGATGTCTTCGGCCGCGCTGATCATGACCCGGCGGGAGATGAAACGGGGATCCTCACCGGCCTCGATCATCCGGGCAAGATAGTGCAACGCGGCATCCACATCGGAGCCGCGGATCGATTTGATGAACGCGCTGATCACGTCGTAATGCTCGTCGCCGTTGCGGTCATAGCGCAGCAGTGCCCGGTCGACGGCCATGGCGACGATGTCGGCGGTCACGACCGGCTTCTCGTCGGCTTCGGTCGTGGACGATGCCGACAGCGCCGCCGCCTCCAGCGCGGTGAGGGCACGCCGGGCATCCCCTGACGCAAGGCGGATGATGAGGGCTCTTGCCTCCTCCTCGAGCACGATCTTGTCGGCAAGCCCGCGCGGGTCCACCACGGCCCGGTCGACCAGCGTTCCGAGGTCCTCGTTGCTCAATACCTCGAGGGTCAGGAGCAGGGATCGGGACAGCAGCGGGGAGATCACCGAAAAAGCGGGGTTTTCGGTCGTTGCCGCGATGAGGATGACCCAGCCGTTCTCTACACCGGGAAGCAAAGCATCCTGCTGGGCCTTACTGAAACGGTGGATCTCGTCAAGGAAGAGCACAGTCGTCACGCCGTAGAGGTCGCGCGCAGACATCGCCTGCTCCATGACCTCGCGCACGTCCTTGACGCCGGCATTAACCGC
>JAYTTG010000323.1:0-5650 GCA_043745175.1 Microbacteriaceae bacterium | reverse complement strand
CGTGCCGACAGCGACAACGCTGGGTCGATTGACGACGGGAGCGCGGAGTCCGGGGGAGATCGAGGTGCTGGTCACCTTCCTATTATGGCTGATGTCGGAGAGAGCAGTTCTCATTCCCACCGGTAGTTCGGCCAAACTATCAGGCTCATCAAGGGTCATCGCTATGATCGCAGTCATGCCCTCCGACCTGTCTTGGCCAGCCCTTCTCAGCACCCTCTTGGATGGCGAAGACCTCGCCATCAGCGAAGCATCATGGGCGATGCAGCAGGTGATGAACGGGAATGCAACACCCGCCCAGCTCGCCGGCTTCTTGGTGGCGCTTCGGGCCAAGGGGGAGACCGTAGACGAGGTAGTCGGATTCCGTGACGCGATTCTTGAGAACTCGCTGCCTCTGGTGGTGGACCCGATGGCACTCGACATCGTGGGGACGGGCGGCGACCGATTCGGCACGGTGAACGTCTCGACCATGGCATCGGTCGTGGCTGCGGCATCCGGCGTCCCGGTGGTCAAGCACGGTAACCGGGCAGCCAGTTCTGCATCCGGATCATCGGATGTGCTCGCGGCGCTCGGCCTCAATCTCGACCTCCCTCCCGAGGGGGTTGCCCGAGTCTTCGCGGAGACCGGAATCACCTTCGCATTTGCCGCGCTTTTCCATCCGGGCTTCCGACATGCCGGACCGACTCGTCGCGAGCTCGGTATCCCGACCGCCTTCAACTTTCTCGGTCCCCTGGTGAATCCCGCGCGGTGCGAGGCCAACGCGGTCGGAGTCGCGCATCTCGAGAAAGTTCCTCTGGTTGTCGGCGTGTTCCGTACCCGTGGGGCCGCGGCGCTGGTATTTCGGGGAGACGACGGTCTTGACGAACTCACCACGACCGGCCATAGCCACATCTGGGAAGTGTCGCGCGGATCAGTAACCGAACACGATCTCGACCCGCTCGAGCTCGAAATCCCGCGCGCCGAGATCGCCGACCTGCTCGGGGGCGATGGTGACCACAACGCCGGTGTCGCCCGAGCGACGCTGGCGGGCCAAAGTGGCCCGGTGCGAGACATCGTGTTGCTGAACGCCGCGGCCGGGCTGGTCGCCTTCGACCTGGCCCGGGATCCCGCGCAGTTGCAGCTGGGCATCCTCGATCGATTTCGGGCGAAACTCATGATCGCAGCCGAGGCGATCGACTCTGGCGCGGCGACCAGGAAGCTCAATGACTGGATCGCCGCCACCAACGCCCCCGTCAGATAGTGCTTGGGCTGCTTAACGAGGGCGAGCCTGCCGAGATCTCCCCGCGTGCAGATGCACGAGGCAGATCTCGACAGGCTCGATCACGGTATGACGCTAGAGGACGTCTTCGTCGACCCAGTCGAAGGTCTTCGTGACGGCCTTCTTCCAGAGGCGAATCAGCCGATCGCGTTCGGCGGAGTCCATGTTCGGCGTCCAGCGGGAGTCCTCCTGCCAGTTCGAGCGCAGCTCCCCGAGGTCGCTCCAGAAGCCGGTCGCGAGGCCGGCCGCGTATGCGGCACCGAGGGCGGTGGTCTCGGCGACGACCGGGCGCACAACAGGCACGCCGAGGATGTCAGCTTGGAACTGCATCAGCAGGTTGTTGGCGATCATTCCGCCGTCGACCTTGAGCTCGGTCAGGTCGACTCCGGAGTCGGCGTTGACCGCGTCGAGCACTTCGCGGGTCTGGAACGCGGTCGCCTCAAGGGCTGCCCGGGCGATGTGACCCTTGTTCACATACCGGGTGAGGCCCACCATTGCGCCGCGGGCATCTGCCCTCCAGTACGGTGCGAACAACCCGGAAAATGCGGGCACAAAGTACACGCCACCGTTGTCGTCCACGGTCTTGGCCAGGTCTTCGACCTCCGCCGCCGACTTGATGAGGCCGATGTTGTCACGCAGCCACTGCACGAGTGACCCGGTGACAGCAATCGATCCTTCCAATGCGTAGTGTGGCTTCGCATCCCCGAGCTTGTAGCCCAGGGTGGTGAGAAGGCCGTTCTTCGAGTGCACGATCTCTTCGCCGGTATTGAAGATGAGGAAGTTACCCGTGCCGTAGGTGTTCTTCGACTCCCCGGCATCAAACGCTGCCTGCCCGAAGGTTGCCGCCTGCTGGTCTCCCAGGATGCCGGCGACCGGAACCTCGCGGAGCAGGCTGGCGTCGGACACAATCCCGTACACCTCGGACGAGGAACGGATTTCCGGCAGCATCGACTTCGGCACTCCGAAGTCCGCCAAAATCCCGTCATCCCATTGCAGGGTCTCCAGGTCCATAAACAGGGTGCGAGACGCGTTCGTCACATCGGTGGCGTGCACTCCACCCTCGACGCCGCCGGTGAGGTTCCACAACACCCAGGAGTCCGTGGTGCCGAACAGCAGATCGCCGGCCTCGGCCTTTTCTCGGGCTCCCTCGACGTTCTCGAGGATCCAGACGATCTTTGTACCGGAGAAGTAGGTGGCCAGGGGGAGGCCGACCTTCTTCTTGTAACGCTCGACATCCCCGTTCGCCAGGCGGTCGACGATCGGCTGGGTGCGGGTGTCCTGCCAGACGATCGCGTTGTAGACCGCTTCACCGGTGGTCTTGTCCCAGACCACCGCAGTCTCACGTTGGTTGGTGATCCCGACAGCCTTGATGTTGTGGCGGGTGATATTAGCCTTCGACAACGCCTGGCCGATCACCTCACGGGTGTTGTCCCAGATCTCTTTCGGGTCGTGCTCGACCCAGCCGGGCTTCGGAAAAATCTGTTCGTGCTCAAGCTGTCCGGACGAGACGATCGACCCGGCATGGTCGAAAATGATTGCGCGGGTGCTGGTTGTGCCCTGATCGATCGACAGAATGTAGTCGGTCATGAGTTACCTCTCCTGTAACAAATTGTTGCGTCGTTGCAAACTGGGACCGGCTCGAACGGGTTCGGGCCGGTCCGGTACGAGACGACGGGCGTGTGCCCGACGCTCGCTGAAAAGAAGGTGGTTCTGTTTACTTCATGGCAAGCAGCGGCAGGAGCGGATGCGCGACCAAACCTGCAATCGCACCACCGACCAACGGGCCCACAATCGGCACCCAGGCGTAGGACCAGTCGCTGCCACCCTTGCCCTTGATGGGCAGCAGGGCGTGAGCGATGCGCGGCCCGAGGTCACGAGCGGGGTTGATGGCATATCCGGTCGGACCACCGAGGGAGACTCCGATACCGACCACGAGGAACGCCACCGGTAGCGCACCAAGAGCGGCGAGCCCTGCCGGTACGTGTGCGCCAGCATCGCCACCACGTCCGAAGGCGATCACGACGAAGACAAGCACGAAGGTGCCGATGGCCTCGGTCAGAACGTTCCAGCCGTAGCTACGGATAGCCGGTCCGGTCGAGAAAACGCCGAGCTTATTCGCCGGGTCTGGCTCATCGTCAAAGTGCTTCTTGTAGGCAAGCCAGGTTCCGACTGCACCAAGGAACGCGCCGATCATCTGGCCCGCGAGATAGACGAGGATTTTCCCGATCGGGAATGCCGACGGGTTGTTCACCGCGAGGCCGATCGTGACCGCGGGGTTGAGGTGGGCGCCCGAGTAGTAGGCGGCTGTTACCCCAGCGAAGACCGCGAGGCCCCAGCCGAAGGTGACCATGAGAAAGCCCCCATTGAAACCTTTGGTTTTCGCCAGAGCGACGTTGGCAACGACGCCCCCACCGAGCAGAAGCAGGAGAAATGTACCCACTATCTCCGAGAGAAATATAAGACCGAGATTGTCCACGTTGACCTTTCGATTTCACTAATCGGCCGCCAGCAAAATATTGGCGGTCCGATGCATTCGCACCAACCATATCCGCTCTGTGCGCGACAACAGGGAGGATTCCATAATTGATTTTGACGTTTTTTTGAATGCAAATCGATACAATGCAAACCGCGTGGTTCGCGGACCGCCAACGGTGCTGGCGGTCGCTCAGTGAGAGGGTCAGTCGATGAGCGCAGGCGTGTCACCGCACGATCAATCACGGGTCAAAAACCTTCTCAGCGAAGAGAAAGCCGACCTGGAACGGAGCATCCGAGGCACGGGCTCTGAACTCGAAGCAGTGCTCGAAGCTCGAGCGGACGGATCAGCGGATGACGAGCACGACCCCGAGGGTTCCACTCTCTCATCGGACTGGTCCCGACTCCAGGGCTTGCGCCGCAGCTTTGCCGAGCGCCTTGAAGAAACCGAGGAGGCATTAGCCCGGCTGGATGCAGGAACCTATGGCACATGTGCGCACTGCGGCCGAGAGATCGCCGCGGCGCGACTCGAAGCTCGACCCGTCGCCGCGCTCTGCATTGATTGTGCTCGCGAACTACAGGGCTAAAACCCGGCGGTGATCGGGGGAGTGCGGATGCCACCCCGCCAGACTGCGGCTGTCAGTGGCACTCCGGGCCGGTAGGCGAGGTGAGCGACAGAGGGAGCGGCCAGAACCTGAAAGTCTGCCCGCCCGCTCACTCGGAGCGAGCCGACGGCATCCGCTCCCGTGTCGCGGCCGAGCGCCCTGGCCCCGCCGCGAGTGGCGGCCCAGATAGCCTCATCGATCGTGAGACCCATCTGCAACACGGCGGTGGCGACGCAGAACGGCATTGAGTTGGAATACGAACTTCCCGGATTGCAGTTGCTCGCCAGCGCAATTGCGGCACCGGCGTCGAGAAGGCGTCGGGCGGGAGCCAACGGCTCCCGAGTGGAGAGATCGCAGGCGGGGAGCAGTGTGGCAACAGTCGCGGATGACGCGAGAGCATCGACGTCCTCGGCTGTGAGATGGTTGCAATGGTCGACGCTCGCGCAGCCGAGTTCCACCGCAAGTAGTGCACCTCCGCCAAAGCCGAGTTGGTTTCCGTGAAGTCGCAGTCCGAGCCCCGCCGCTCGTCCGGCACGCAGTATTTCCCGAGACTCCTCGATGTCGAAGGCGCCGACCTCGCAGAATGCATCCATCCATTGCACGTATGGTGTGACCGCGCTGAGCATCGGACCGGTCACGAGGTCGAGATAGTCGCGGCGGTCGACGCCCACAGGAACGACGTGTGCCCCGAGAAAGCTCACCGTGTCGGCGACGGCCGCCGCGACACGCGCCGAACGCGCCTCGCTCTCCAGGTCGAGGCCGTAGCCGGTTTTCGTCTCGAGGAACGTCGTGCCCTGGAGCTCAGCCTCGCGCCGCAGGGCAGTCGCGTTCGCGAGGAGAGTGGCCTCGGATGCCGCGCGCGTCGCTGCAACGGTCGCCGCGATTCCGCCGGCCTCATAGCGCCGACCGGCCATCCGCGCCTCGAATTCGGCCTCCCGTGAGCCGGAAAAAACGATATGGCTGTGCGAGTCGACCCAGCCGGGCAGCACAGCTCGACCCGCCACCGATGTGCGGATATCGGCGGCTGGGGCATCCGCGGACCGGCCGATCCAGGCCACTCGCCCGTCCGCGATCACGATCGCGGCATCCTGTTGTCGTGATCGATCCTCGTCCTGGGTGGTGAGTTCGCCGATATCGGTGATGAGTTCAGACCTCATGATCGGTCCACCGCGGCAAGCGCCTCGGCCAGGAGGTCCTCGGGCCGACCGATCGAGCTGCCGGTGAGGGATCCGCTTTCAGCGACGACCGCACCGCCGACGATCACACGCTGAACATCGGAGGCTGACGCGCTCAGCAGGAGCTGTGCGGGGGCCGAACC
>JAYTTG010000322.1:0-5659 GCA_043745175.1 Microbacteriaceae bacterium | reverse complement strand
CGAGCGAGCCGAGGGCATTGCCCGAGCCGTGGGTGCCGGTCGCGATGGCGCCGGCCACGGAGATATGGGGAAGCGAACCCATATTGTGCAGGGCGAATCCTCGGGCGTCCAGCCAGCTGGCGAGTACGCCGTAGCGGGTGCCGGCGGCGACGGAGACGGTCATCCGTTCGGTATCGAGACGCGGCTCCGGCTCACGGTCCACCAGCGACACGAGAGTGCCAGCGCTGTCGGCAAGGTCGTTGAACGAGTGGCGCGTGCCGAGGGCGCGGATGCGCGGACTCGTGCTTACGAGTTCCTGCAGTTGCTGGACGCTCTCGGGCGTTCTCACCTCGGGAGCTCGGAACTCGTAGTTTCCCGCCCAGTTGGTACCAACATCGCCCATTGAAACTCAGCCCCTCGGTACGGCGCGGACGCCGAGGGTGCGATACAACTCGGTCTGCTGGCTGGACTCGAGTTCGGCCGGTGCACCGGTGAGCGGGTCGTTTCCGCCGCCCGACTTGGGGAAGGCGATCACGTCGCGGATCGACTCCGTTCCCGCCAGAAGCGCAACGACTCGGTCGAAGCCCATCGCGAATCCACCGTGCGGAGGAGCACCGAAGGCGAAGGCCTGCAACAGGAATCCAAACTTCTCCCGCGCCTCCTCCGGCGAGATACCCATGACCGTGAAGACCCGTTCCTGCAGCTCGCGTGTGTTGATGCGGATGCTGCCACCGCCGATCTCGTTGCCGTTGCAGACGATGTCGTAGGCCCAGGACAACGCCGACTCTGGATCCGTGTCGAAGCTGTCGAGGTACTCGTCTTTGGGCGAGGTGAAGGCGTGGTGCACCGCCGTCCAGGCGCCAGCGCCCACCGCGATATCGCCGCTGGCAATGGCATCCCCGGCCGGCTCGAAGAGTGGAGCGTCGACGATCCAGATGAAGGCCCAGGCGGACCTGTCGATCAGGTCGAGGCGTGCGGCGATCTCGCCACGGAGCGCTCCGAGCAGGCCGCGGGAGGCCTTGACCGCTCCGGCGGCGAAGAAGATGCAGTCGCCCGGCTGTGCGCCGGTGTGAGCGACAAGTCCGTCACGCTCCGCGTCGGAGAGGTTCTTACCGACCGGACCGCGCAGTTCGCCATCCTCGCCGACGAGCACGTAGGCGAGGCCCTTCGCACCACGCTGCTTCGCCCAGTCCTGCCAGGCGTCGAGGGTGCGGCGAGGCTGGTCTGCGCCACCGGGCATGACTACCGCACCGACGTAAGGCGCCCGGAAAACGCCGAACTCGGTGTTGGCGAAATAGCCGGTGCACTCGACGAGCTCGAGCCCGAATCGAAGGTCCGGCTTGTCTGATCCGTAGCGGCGCATCGCCTCTGCGTAAGTCATCCGTGCTATCGGAGTGGTCAGCGTCACGCCGATGGTGCCCCACATCGCGGAGAGCACCTCTTCGGCGAGCGCGATCACGTCGTCCTGTTCCACGAAACTCATCTCGACGTCGAGCTGGGTGAATTCGGGCTGGCGGTCGGCGCGGAAGTCCTCGTCGCGGTAGCAGCGGGCAATCTGGAAATAGCGCTCGAAGCCGCCGACCATCAACAACTGCTTGAAGAGTTGCGGGCTCTGGGGAAGGGCGTAGAACGAACCAGGCTTGAGGCGAGCCGGCACGAGGAAGTCGCGGGCACCCTCGGGCGTGGAATGAGTCAGGGTCGGTGTCTCCACCTCGACGAAGTCCCGGTCGATAAGCACGTTACGCACGGCTGCGGAGACCTTCGAACGCAGCCTGAGCGGATAGGCGGCAGTCTCCCGGCGAAGGTCGAGATAGCGGTACGCAAGTCGGGTCTCCTCGCCCGGTTCGTCATCGAGTTGGAAGGGGAGCACGTCGCTCGCGGCGAGCACTGTGAGGCTGGTCGCCTCGATCTCGACCTCACCAGAGGCGATCGCGGCATTCATGTTGCCTTCGGGACGCTCCCGGACGATACCGACAACTGTGACACAGGACTCCACCCGCAGGCTTTCTGCGGTCGCCACCTGGGCGTCCCGGAAGGTCACCTGGGCCATGCCAGAGGAGTCCCGCAGATCGATGAACGCCACGCCACCGTGATTGCGAATACGGGCCACCCAGCCGGCCAGAGTGACTTCGTTGCCGGCGTCCGTTCGCTGGAGTGCGGACGCGTAGGTGGTTCTGTACATGGATATCCCTGGTCGGTCGGAAGCCGCTCGGTGGTAGCAAGCCCTCGGTAGCAATACTGAGTCGCGATGCTCGGTCGCGAGCCGTTTTACCAGCCTAGGACACGCGTCACCCGCTCGACGGCGCGCACAGAGCCACCCTCCCGGCGGCCCGGCATACTGGGGTTATGACGTATTCAATTGTCGCAAGAGACTCGGCAACCGGTGAGCTCGGCGTTGCCGTGCAATCCCACTGGTTCTCAGTCGGTTCGGTTGTCGTGACGGGTCTTGCGGGAGTGGGCGCCATTGCGACCCAGGCCAGTCCGAACCTGAGTTTCAAACATCGTGGCCTGGAGATGCTGCGCGACGGGATGACCGCCGCCGACGTATCCCGCGCCCTGCGCCAGGACGATCCGGCGATCGAGCATCGTCAGTTTGCGATCGTGGATGCGCACGGCGGCGCGGTAGCCTTCACGGGCAGCGCCTGCATGGGCGAGGCCGGGCAATACAGCGGAGACGGCTACACCTGCCAGGCGAACATGATGCGCAATGACACCGTCTGGGCAACCATGGCGCGGGCGTTCGAGCAGGCAGGTGGCTCGCTGTCAGCACGCCTGCTCGCAGCGCTTGATGCGGCGCAGGGTGCCGGTGGTGACCTTCGTGGACAACAGTCCGCCGCTATTCTGGTCGTTCCGGCCAATGGCACGCCGGCCGACACTGTCGTCGACCTGCGGGTCGAAGATCACCCCACCCCGCTGGTTGAGCTCCGTCGCCTTGTCACCCTCGGCGGTGCATACCGGTTAGCGGATGACGGCGACGACCTGGTCGCTCGTGGGGACTTCAGCACCGCGGCCATCCGTTATGTCGCAGCCAACGAGATCGCGCCCGACAACGATGAACTCCGGTTCTGGGCCGGACTCGGGCTGATAAGCGCGGGCATGCCGGAGCGCGGGGTCGAGCTGCTGCGCACGTCTATCGCCAGCGACACGAGCTGGCATGAACTGCTGACGCGTCTCGATCCTTCGGACGTTCCCTCGAGCGGCGAGGCGCTGCGGTTGTTGGGCGAATCGGATTCGATCCGGTGAATATCGCCGCGGCCTGCGCCACCTGGCCTCCATGCCCGGGCCTCGAGAAGCGGAAGGCTCTGCTTTCTGAGGTACCGGGGTACGTCCGTCTGGTAGACGACAACGGTCGGGGTTCCAGGAGAGATCAGCCGGGGAAGGTCCTGAGGAGGCTCCCCTCCTGTCGGATGGGTTGCTTCTCGGCCTACTGAGACTCTGACTCAGAGCTCGCCTTTCGCCTTCCGGAGTTCTGGGTGCAGGGCAACCATGATCGAGAGCGGCCGGCCGTCGGCATCCGGTCCCCGGTCCTTAAACTCGACGAGCAGGTCGCTGATGCGCGCAACCAGCTCGCGTTCTGTCTCCGCATTGAATTTGAAGCCGAGCCGCCAGACTCCGAGATCATCGGCATTCACGCCGTTGATGTCGTCGAGAAAGGTCTGCACGAGGATCGGCCCCGGATTCGGCATCGTGGACGACCAGGACAGACCTGTTGCCCGGTAGGGAATCTCAGTGGTGCCTCGACGGCCCGGTCGACCGTCAACTGCCATGAGCAAACCGCTGTGGAGCAGGGTGCGAACGTGGTGCAAGCTCGTGCCGGGGTTGAGGTCGAATTCCTCAGCGATCTCTCGATTACTGTGCGGCTCGTGAAGGCAAAAACGCAGGATCCGCATCCGCAGTGGCGACGAAAGCGCCCGCGCTCTCGCTTGGTCACCAGCACTATCGAACACCGTCTCACCCTAGCGGCGGTTGACTGATTGGCTTTTACCAATCAGTCGTGCATACTGAACCGATGATGCCAAACGCGACGACAACAAGCCTGTGGCGCAACGGACCATTTCTGCGCTTATGGACCGGACAGACCGCGAGCTCCGTCGGCTCCCAGCTCGGTGGACTCGCCATCCCGGTGCTCGCCGTGTCTGTTCTGCAAGCAACCGAGTTCCAGGTGGGACTGCTCACTGCCGTCGAGACTGCAGCGTTTCTCCTCATTGGGTTGCCCGCCGGGGCCTGGGTTGATCGCTGGCTGAAACGGAGGGTGATGCTTATCGCCGACCTCGCCAGGGCGATCGTGTTGGCGAGCGTTCCGATCATGTTCTTCGCGGGTGTCCTCACCATCTGGCAGCTCATCGCGGTTGGTGCGATTGTCGGCGTCGCGAGTGTCTTCTTTGACGTCGCGTACCAGAGTTACCTCCCCGTACTGGTCGATCTGAAACAGCTCGGCGAGGGTAATTCAAAGCTCGAGACAACCGGGCAACTGGCGCGCGTCGCCGGCCCGGCGCTCTCGGGGGCCCTTCTTGCGATTGTGCGCCCGGCCGTGCTCATCGGCCTCGATGCCGTGACGTTCTTACTCTCGTTCGGGGCGCTATCGACAATCCGGGACCACGAGGTTCCGAAGCCGATCGCTGATCGTCGCCCTCTCGTCACTGAGATCAAGGAAGGCATGATGTTCGTCGTGCAAGAGCCGTTGCTACGCAGGATCGTCCTCACGACGTCCACTACTAATCTGTTCGGCATGATCGCCATGACGATGATTCCGGTACTGGTTCTCCGCCAACTCGACATCAGCCCAGTCATCTATGGCTTCGGCCTGTCACTCGGAGCAATCGGTGGCCTGCTGGGTGCCATGTTTTCAGCACGGATTGCCACGCTGATCGGCGAAGGAACGGCGATTCCAGTGTCTGGCCTCCTTGCGGGCGTTGCGATCGTCGGTCTGGCACTCATGCCCGTATTTCCGGATGCAGCCGTACCGATCTTCGTCTGTTCTGAGTTCCTCTATTCGTTTTCGGTACTTGTCTACAACATCACCCAGGTGACCTTTCGCCAGCGCATTTGCCCGCCCCGGCTGCTGGGGCGAATGAATGCCTCAATTCGCTTTATCGTCTGGGGAGTCATGCCGATCGGCGCGATCGCATCCGGTTTGCTCTCGACCGCGATCGGTGTTGAGGTCACAATCGCGATCGGAGCCGCCGGCTCCGTGCTCGCCTGCGCGTTTGTCCTTTTCTCCCCGCTACGGGGAATGCGCGAATTGCCGCTTCAGGCGACCTCCGGCTACAAGTAAGGGGCCAGCCTGACCGATGAGCAGATCATCGAATGGGCCGCCAAGGCACCGGCCAGCGAGAAGTTCGCCGTGCTCAACGCCCACTCAGAATGCGACCGCACCACACGGGGCAATACCCTGCGGTACTCGCTTGCATCTTGGCGTGAGGGGCAGCAAACGCCCAACGCAGCAACAGACCCGCAGTGCCCCCACAGGGACTCGAACCCTGACTGGAACGATTTTAAGTCGTCTGCCTCTGCCGATTGGGCTATGGGGGCTAGCAGCGGGCGCGACTAGACCCTTGGCCGTGACGCGACGGTCTCGAAAGCCTCGCGCGGCGTCTCGCGGGCTTCGAGCGAGACGATGTCGCGGCGGAATAAGAAGTTCAGCGTCCAGCCGCCGAAAACTCGTACCTTGCGCTCCCAC
>JAYTTG010000321.1:0-5661 GCA_043745175.1 Microbacteriaceae bacterium | reverse complement strand
TTCCCGGCTTCGCCGAGAAGAAGGTCATACAGCCGATCGACGACCTCTACACGAGCGGTCAGCTTGAACTCAAGACCCTCACCACAGCACAGATTGCTGCGACCACTTGGAAAGGGAAGCACTATGGGGCGCCGATGAGTTCAGCCACCGCCATGCTGTACTACAACAAGAAGCTCCTGGCCGCCGCCAGCATTGACAAGCCAGCGGATACCCTGGAGGGTCTCGGTGAGCAGGCCGTGCAGCTCACCAAGTATCAGGCGGGCGCCGACAGTACCAACCAGTACGGCATGGTGCTGGCTGATCATGCGGCGGTGCCGATCTGGGCGTCGCTGATCTGGGGTTGGGGTGGCGGTATCGTCTCGTCCGACGGTAAGTCGTCCGGCTTTAGCTCGTCAGCTACGGTGAAGGCGGTGAACTACTGGAACAATCTCATCCAGAAGGATCACATCTCTCCGATCGGCCTCAGCGGTGTGGACGCGGGTTCGCTGTTCTCTGCTGGACGTGCAGCATTCAACATCGAGGGACCGTGGGCGGCCACTGGCTACAAGGAAGCGGGTATCGACTTCGGTGTGGTTCCGGTTCCGGCCGGGCCGAGCACTCAGACCTCGGTGGCGGTGGGTGCGAACCTCGCCCTGAGCTCCAGCGCGACCGCTGATCAGCGCAAGGCCGCCCTGACCTTCATGGCTTACTGGAACTCGAAGCCGAACCAGGTCTACTGGTCGGTCACCACCTCCTACCCGCCGAACCGGACGGACATCGCAACCTCTCAGCTTTCCGCGAACCCGACTGCGGTCGCGTTCGCCCAGAAGCAGAAGGAGCGCTTCTTCCCAGGAGGTGTGGTCATCAACTACTCCCAAGTGAGTGACGACATCTTTATTCCGGCGATTCAGAAGATCACCAACAATCAGGGTTCTACCGCGAGTGTTCTCGGCGACGCATCCGACCAGATCACCTCCGCGCTCAAGTAACGAAACGAACCTAGATCTCAATGAAAACTAGATTCGACCTTTCGAGCGTGCTCGATTCGCAGGGTCGACCGGTGCGGCGACGTTTCAGCAATGAACGTCGCCGCACTACGGCGGCACTGATGTTCCTCGCCCCAGCTCTCATCATCCTCGGGGTGTTCGTCATCTGGCCGGTTCTGCATTCCTTCTATGTCGCTCTGACCGACGACACCGGTTTCGGCCAGCCGTCGTTCATCGGACTGAACAACTACATCGAGGTCTTCCAAGATTCCCGCTTCCTCAACGCCCTGGGCAACACGCTCGTCTATGCGGTGGGGACCGCTCCACTCTCCGTTGCCATCGCACTTGGGCTCGCGCTCCTTTTGAACCGGAGGCTTCCGTTCAGGGGCCTGTTCCGAGCAGCGATATTCCTGCCGTTCGTCGCTTCGCTCGGCATCATCTCGATCGCCTGGGCGTCGATGCTCGATCCGCAGATCGGCTTCATCGCTGCCGGGCTCAGTCACATCGGGATTCCGATTGGCAACGGGATCAGGGATCCAGCTTTGGCCATGCCGGCTGTGATCCTGGTGGGGATCTGGCGCAACGTAGGGTTCTTCATGGTGCTGTACCTCGCAGGGCTCCAGTCCGTTCCGGCGGACGTCAAAGAAGCGGCCACCGTGGACGGCGCTGGCCCGTTCAGAACCTTCACCAGCATCACCTGGCCACTGCTTTCCAACACGACCATGTTCGTCTCGATTATCGCGGTGATCTTCTCGCTTCAGGCCTTCGACCAGATCTACGTCATGACATCCGGCGGTCCCTTCTTCAAGACCGAGACCCTGGTGATGCTGATCTTCAACACCGGCATCGAGCAGTACAAGATCGGTTACGCGTCTGCCATGTCGTGGATCCTTGTGCTGTTGGTTCTGACCATCAGCCTCATCCAACTCAGATTCTTTCGGAACAGAGCGGTGCAGTACTAATGACGATGCAGCTGTCGAGGTTGCGCGGAACGAACGCGCGCGCAGCGCTGATCATCGTCTTCCTCGCGGTGGTGAGTCTTCTCTTCATCCTTCCGTTCATCTGGACGCTCTCCACCTCGTTCCGTTCCCAGGCAGATCTCGACGCGAATCCGCTGAGTCTGATCCCGACTCAGTTCACGCTGGAGAACTACGCGAATGTCTGGCAGAAGATCCCGTTCGGACGCCAGCTGGTCAACACGATCATCTTCGCGGGATCGGTAACCGTGCTGTCCGTCGCTCTCGACGCTATGGCGGGCTACGCTTTCGCCAGGTATCAGTTCCGCGGAAAGAACATCCTCTTCGTGATCGTGCTGGTGACGCTGATGGTGCCCATCCAGGTCACTTTCATCCCGCTGTACTCGGTGCTCGTCAACTTCGGTTGGATCAATACCTTCCACGGGCTCATCATCCCGAGGATCGCTGACGCGTTCGGAATCTTCTTCTTCCGTCAGTTCTTCCTCGGGCTCCCGAAGGATCTGGAGGATGCGGCGCGGATCGACGGCGCAAACGAGTTCACAATCTTCTCGCGGATCATGATTCCACTGGCCGGACCCGCAGTGCTCACCATCACCCTCTTCAACCTCATCGCGAACTGGAATGACCTGCTCTGGCCGTTGATGGTCACGACGACCACGGATATGCAGACGCTGCCTGCCGGCCTCGCCCTGTTCAGAGGCCAACACGTGAGCGACTACGGCCTGCTGATGGCGGGCAGCGTGCTCGCCCTCCTGCCGATGGTGGTCGCATTCTTCCTCGTTCAGCGGCGGTTCATCGAAGGCATCGCAACGAGCGGATTGAAATGAACATCGACGACAGAGCGCCATGGTGGACCTCCCACGATTTGATATTCGCCGTCGGGGTCGAAGACACCTTCATCCCGCAGGTGACCGGATCGGAGCGGCCCCTCGACGAGTACGCCCTCACCCAGCACTACGAACAGTGGGAGGGCGATATCGACCTCATCGCGGAGTCGGGTGCCTCCATGGCTCGCTGGGGGATTCCCTGGTATCGCGTAAACCCGGCACGAGGGGTCTGGGACTGGGAATGGCTCGACACGATTGCGGATAAGTTCGAGGCGGTGAATGTCACGCCCATCCTCGATCTGATGCACTACGGCACGCCGCTCTGGGTGAAGGACGAGTTCTTCAACCCGGAATATCCCGCGCTGGTGAGTGAGTACGCACGATGTGTCGCCGAGCGCTATCGGGGCAGGTGGAGCGTCTACACGCCGCTGAATGAGCCTATGCTGAACGCGCTGTACTGCGGCCTTTTCGGTCACTGGCCCCCCTACGGTCGCAACGATCGGGATTTCGTGCGCCTGGTGCGCGCGCTGCAGCGAGGAATCGTGGGAACGCAGAAGGCGATCAGCGCTGCCCTGGGTGACGAGGCATCCTTCGTCCACGTCGAAGCGTCGTTCCGTTTCGTCGCCGACGATCCCGCGGCGGAGGAGGAGGCGGCGTTCCTGCGCGAGCGGGCCTATCTCATCCAGGACCTCGTGACGGGAGCGGTCGACGAGAAACACCCTCTGCACGACTATCTCGAAAGCAACGGCTTCACCGAGGACGATTTCGCGTGGTCGCTCACGAACACCGCCATGCCGGACGTGATGGGTGTCAACTACTATCCGGCCGGGCAGACGGAGGTCGTCTCGAGTGTGGTGCCGCACTCCGGTGGCCCCGGTGACTTTCGTGAACGTGTCAACGCCTGGACCGATGGGCTGTCGGATGTGCTTCGCGCCTTCTCCCGGCGTTACGGCGCTCCCGTCTTCCTCACCGAGACCAGTCACATTGGAACCGATGAGGAGCGCGCGGCCTGGCTGTCCGACTCTGTGGAGCTCGTGCGCTCGCTCCGTGCGGAAGGAGTCGATCTTGTCGGCTACACCTGGTGGTCGATCATCGACATGGTCGAGTGGACCTATCGAGACGGCGATGGTGCGGCCACCGACTATCAGCTCAGGATGGGACTCTGGACTCTGGAGCAGGACGAACGCGGGGTGTTGCGTCGCATTCGCACCCCGCTCGCCGACAGGTTCCGGGCGATGACTGGGGCGTCGGCGGTGTCGGGCGGGGCAGATGGCAATGAGTGAAGCGCGATTTCCTCGACCGCACTACGAACTCGAGGGAACGGTGGTGATTCTCGTCGGCGAGCCTGGCGAAACCGGTCCGATCTACACCCGCCTGCTCGCCACCTCCCCGCGCGGCCCACACCGCGGAACCCTGTTTCTCACCGCTGAGGTGTATCGCGACGTTGGGTCCACCGGCCCGGTCTTCCCGATCTGGCGGAGCTCGGATGACGGACGCAACTGGGAACACGTCTCCGACGTTCGCGACGAACACTTCGGATTCGGCAATCGCTATCAGCCCACGCTCTACGAGCTTCCCCGTGAATTCGCCGGTCTCCCTGCCGGAACGCTCCTCCTCGCCGGAAGCGCGATCCCACCGGACATGTCCGAGACCCATCTGGTGCTTTACAGCAGCATCGACGGAGGAGCCACCTGGAGTTTCGTCTCCGAGATCGACGCCGGCGGCGCAGCCGTCTACGATCCCGCTGCGGATGCGATCACCACCGCGATCTGGGAACCCGATCTCTCCCTCGTGGGGAACGAGCTGGTCTGCGCCTATGCCGACGAACGCTACAAAGAAGGATCGATGCTGCAGACGCTGGTGCATCGCTCATCCGGTAATCTCATCGACTGGTCCGACCGGGTACTCGACTTCGGAGTTCCCGACAGCTTCACCAGGCCGGGGATGTTCGTCTCAACCGGTGAGCTTCCGGACGGCACCTATCGTGCCGTCTTCGAGCTGGTCGGCCCCCCGAACGTGCCCGTGCATTTCGCGAGCTCACCGGACGGCGAGGACTGGGGCTCGCCCGAGTCGATCGGGGTTTCGTTGATCAGCGACTCGGGCACCACGCTTGCGGGCAGCCCGAACCTGGCCTGGCGGTCGACCTCGGACGACCGCGTCGAGATACTCGTAACCGGCCGGCTCTCCCTGGAACGCGACGGCAGCCCGTCGAACAGCGCTCTCTTCAACGCCGATGGCGGGAGCGATGTGTGGCAGTCGGTTCCTCTCCCCGTGCAATCCGCACGCGAGCTGGATGGCGAGAATTCCGGCTACAGCCAATCGCTTGTCTGGACGGACGACGGATCGATCGTGCAGGCGACGACCGTCCGCAATCAACGCGGTAGCCACGACATCGTGGTCGCGCGAGCCGTTCAGACGCACCGACAATGAGGACAATATGAAGGCACATCTCACCATCGACCCGAATTGCACTGTTGGCGAGGTCAATCGCAGGATCTTCGGATCCTTCGTCGAGCATCTCGGGCGATGCGTCTATAACGGTCTCTACGAGCCAGGGCACCCCACCGCCGACGACGAAGGCTTCCGCACGGATGTCATTGATCTGGTGAAGGAGCTGGGTGTGAGCACCATCCGTTACCCCGGTGGCAATTTCGTCTCCGGATTCCGCTGGGAGGACAGCGTCGGCCCGCGGGATCGACGCCCCCGTCGACTCGATCTCGCCTGGCATTCGACCGAGACCAACGAGGTCGGCCTTCACGAGTTCTCGTCTTGGCTCGACAAAGTCGGCAGCGACCTGATGCTCGCCGTCAATCTCGGTACCAGGGGACCCCTTGAGGCCCTTGACCTGCTCGAGTACAGCAACATCGCCTCCGGCACAGCCCTCTCCGAACA
>JAYTTG010000320.1:0-5676 GCA_043745175.1 Microbacteriaceae bacterium | reverse complement strand
CCCTGATCGAGACGGCGCAGAAGACCTTCGATGAGGAGGAATCGCGCAAGGTCGCCGAAAAGTTCATGACCGACAGCTTCACCCTTGAGGACTTTCTCGGCCAGATGCAGCAGCTCAAGAACATGGGCTCGATCAAGAATATGCTCGGGATGCTTCCGGGTGCGAAGGGCATGCGCCAGCAGCTGGAGAATTTCGACGAGTCGGAGATCACGCGTACCGAGGCCATCATCCAGTCGATGACCGTTGGCGAGCGTCGTCAGCCGAAGGTACTGAACGGATCGCGGCGCGTGCGCATCGCCCGCGGATCCGGGACGACCGTCACCGAGGTGAACGCGCTCGTCAACCGCTTCGAACAGGCCGCCAAGATGATGAAGACCGTGGCGCGGGGTGGCATGCCGCAGGTGCCAGGCATGGGGCCGATCCCCGGGGCCAAGTTCGGCGTGCCGAAGAAGGTGCAGCCGAAGAAGGGCTCGAAGTCGGGAAACCCGGCCAAGCGGGCCGCGGAAAACGCGGCCCTGGCGTCGGGAGCGAAACCGTCGACCGGGATTGCCGGATCCGGGTTCGGACTCGGTGGCAGTTCCGGAAAGCCCGGACCCTCCGAGGAAGAGCTCGCGAGCCTGCAGAAGTTGCTCGGCCGCGGCTAAAGCCAGCGGTCGAGAGCCGCCTTCGGGGGCTTACACGCAGCGTTTGGGTCGGCACCCTCGAAGAGTGCGCGCTGACGAGAATTGGTTGCGGGTTTGCGGCGTCAGATCAACAGCTTCGCGCTGCGGATCGCTCCGGTGATCACCTCGACGAGCTCCTGCTGGCCACGAATCGTCGGGTGGACACGGTCCGACTGCAGCCATGACCGGTGGCCGGCCAGGGGCTGGCCAATGTCAAGGTAGGTGCCGTCGACCCGATGGATCGCCGTGCGCACCTGCTCGTTGATGTCATTCATCTGATCGGGCGCCACGCTTTCGTTCCACACGGTGCTGATGCCCACGATCGTCGTCGTGGGCAGCCCGGCGTGCAGGCTCGAGACCACCGAGTCGGTCTCCGTGCGCAAGTGGCCGTTGTCGATGCCAAGGTCATTGCTGCTGCCCGAGATGATGATGAGGGTCGGACGTAGTGCCACGGCCTCGTTCACGAGACCGGAGTAGTCGGCGCCGCAGTCGTTGTCGTCGCCCGCGGTCGCGAAACCCGCTCCGTCGCAGGCGAGGTTGGTGAGATTCCAGCCCGTGGACCGGGCGAGCGTCGCGGGCCAGGCCTGCGCTGCCGAGAGACCGTGCCCTTTCATGATCGAGTCGCCGATTGCCACGACCACCGGGCGGTTTGCCGACGACGGGGGTTTCGTGTCGGTTGCGAGCGTGGCGTGGGAGCACCCTGTGAGCGCCAGCAGTGCACCGGCGAACACGACCGCACGGGCGCGCGTCCGGAGAGAGGTCATAGAGCACCAGTTAACCCCGGCACCCTCTGAGAATGCCGAGGGGAGCACCATAGGCTTGTCTTATGACTAATGCGCCGACCCGTCCCATCCGACTCGGCGTGCAGATCGCGCCCCAGCACTCGCGATACGAGAAGATCCGCGATACCGCCACCGAACTCGAGGAGCTCGGTGCCGACATCCTCTTCAACTGGGACCACTTCTACCCGCTCTCCGGCGAACCCGATGGCCTGCACTTCGAGTCGTGGACCATGCTCGCCGCGCTCGCCGAGCAGACCTCGCGCGTGGAGCTCGGGGCTCTCGTCAACTGCAACAGCTACCGCAACGCCAACCTTCAGGCGGACATGGCCCGCACCATCGACCACATCAGCGCGAAAGGCACCGGCACGGGGCGATTCATCTTCGGGACGGGCTCCGGATGGTTCGAGCGCGACTACGACGAGTACGGCTACGAATTTGGCACAGTCGGCCAGCGACTGGATGCTCTCGCGGCTAATCTGCCGATCATCGAGGATCGCTGGGGCAAGCTCAACCCGCCACCCACCCGGCACATCCCGGTTTTGATCGGCGGCGGTGGCGAGAAGAAGACCCTACGAATCGTCGCGGAGCATGCGGATATTTGGCATTCCTTCAGCGACCCGGAGACCCTCCAGCGCAAGCTCGGAATCCTCAGGGGGCACGGCGAGGCCGTCGGTCGCGACGTCTCGCAGATCGAGATCTCGACCGAGCTGCGCGGGCGCACTCCCGAGCAGGCGGACGAACTGCACGATCTCGGCACGACGCTCTTCACGATCGGCATCACCGGCCCGGACTACGATCTCGCCCCGGTGCGCGACTGGCTCAGCTGGCGGGATGGCAAGAACGCCTGACACGTTTTGCTGTGAGGGGACCATAGGCTGAGCCCATGACCCTCCCCACCGCTGTGGAGACTGCCGCGGCAGTCCGTTCTGGCGCTCTTACCGCCGTCGATGCCACCCGTGCCGCGCTCGCTCGAATCGAGAGGGGCGCCCGCTTAGGTGCCTTTCAGGTGGTTCGCGCCGAGAAGGCCCTCGCCGAGGCAGCCAGGGTGGATGCCCGCATCGATCGTTCGCTGCTCCCGCTGGCTGGCGTGCCGATCGCCATCAAGGACAACATCCCCGTCGCGGGGGAGCCGATGCGCGATGGGTCGGCCGCCACAGATTCGGCACCACAGTCGGCGGATCATGAAATCGTCGCGCGACTGCGGGCCGCGGGAGCGGTCGTCGTTGGTATCACGCGAGTGCCAGAGCTCTGCGTGTTCGGCACCACCGATTCGGTCTTCGGCACCACGCGCAATCCATGGAACGTGAACCGCACCTCTGGCGGTTCATCCGGAGGGTCGGCCGCCGCCGTGGCATCCGGCCAGGTGCCCATTGCGCATGGCAATGACGGCATGGGATCGGTTCGCATTCCGGCCGCCAACTGCGGATTGTTCGGCATCAAGCCCGGTAGCGGGCTCGTTCCCCAGGGGATCGGCGTCGATGCCTGGCTCGGCATGAGCGAGAACGGAGCCCTCGCGACGACGGTGGCGGATGCCGCGCTCCTGCTCTCGATCATGGCGGGGCGTCCGGAGCTCGCGTCCCCGGTCATGCCGTCTCGGCCCCTGCGGATCGCTATCGCAGCGGGGGAACCCTCCGCGCTCGTCGTACTCGACCCGGAGTGGCGCCGAGGGCTCGTCGAGACGGCTGCTGCGCTGCGGGCCGCTGGCCACAGTGTCAGCGACGTGACATTCCCCTACGACCCGAACCCCCTTCCTTTGCTCGCCCGCTGGTTTGCGGGCACCGCCACCGATGCCGAGGGCCTCGATCCCGCGAAACTCGAGCGGCGCGTGCGAGTGCACGCCCGACTCGGCCGGCTCGCACGCCGGACGGGACTGCTGAAGGCGACACCGGTCGATCGCCTGCGGCAGAGGCTACACAACTTTTTTGCGGACTACGACCTGCTGCTCACGCCGACGCTCGCGCAACCCGGTCCGCTCGCCGGGAACTGGCACGAGCGCGGCTGGTGGGCCAACATCGTTTCGAACATCCGCTACGCCCCGTATCCGTCCACCTGGAATCTCCTTGGCTGGCCGGCGGCGAGCATCCCCGCCGGTTGGCACGCCACGGCGCAGGTGCCGCTCGCGGTGCAGATAGTCGCCGAGTCGCAGCCTAACGGCGCCGGTGAGGCGCTGATCCTTTCGCTCGCGACGCAACTGGAACAGTTGTGTCCCTGGCCGCGGATCGCACCCGGTTTCTCTGATAGCTGACTCTGGGCTGACGCGTTTCAGCCAAACCGTGCCCGAATTGCGGACATCATCTCGCAGGCTGCACCGCAGTAACGGTGGCTGTGGATAGCCTGAGCAAATGACCCGTATTCCCCTCCCCGGCGCTCACCCCTTCACTCAACCCGCTGTCGCCCCCAAGCTCATTCCCTCGGTACTGATCGCGATCATCGTGACGCTGCTCGCCTGGTCGAGCGCGTTCATTGTGATTCGGGGTGTCGCCCCGCATTTCACCGGGGGTTCGCTGGCGCTCGCGCGGCTGGTCGTCGGTACGGTGGTGTTGTCGTTTCTCCTGGTCGGTCACCGCTGGGTGCGCCCGACCGGTCGGGAATGGCTGCTGATCGTGGTTTTTGGGATCGCATGGTTTGCCGCCTACAACGTCTCGCTCAATATCGCGGAGCACACCCTGGATGCAGGAACGACGGCGATGATCGTGAACATCGGCCCGCTGCTCATTGCGCTCGGTGCCGGTGTATTGCTCGGAGACGGCATCCCGCGGTGGCTGCTCATCGGTGCCGGTGTCGCGTTCCTCGGCGTCGTGCTCATCGGTATCTCAAGCGGAATTACCGGAGTGGGCGACGGAACCGGCGTCCTCTGGTCCCTGATTGCTGCCGTCACCTACTCGATCGGCGTCCTCTGTCAGAAACCGGTGCTGCGTCGACTGCCCAATCGCCAGGTCACCTTCCTTGGGTGCGCCATCGGGGCGATCGCGTGCACCCCGTTTGCCGGATTGCTGGTCCATGACCTGTCGCGAGCGCCGGTTTCGAGTGTCTTCGGGGCGATTTACCTCGGTGTCGTTCCCACAGCGATCGCGTTCAGCACCTGGGCCTATGCCCTGTCGAAGATGTCCGCCGGATCGCTCGCCGTCACCACCTACATCGTTCCGGCACTGGTCGTGCTCGAGGCATTTCTCTTCTTCCGGGAGGTACCCGCGCCCCTCGCGGTCGTCGGCGGAATCGTGTGCCTAATTGGTGTCGCGCTATCGCGCAAGCGTGCTCGGGTGCCCTTCACAGCAGTTGGTTCCTGAAACCGGTAAAAACCTGCAAGAATAACAAGTCGAGCGTTATGCCGTTCGACCCTCTAATCCAACGGCATCGTCTCCCATCAGAGCTTTTCTGCCGAGTGTGCACCCCACGCTCACGGCAAGCAGTTCGCCCTCATAAATCATCTCTGGAGAATTGTGGCTGTAAAAATTCGTTTGAAGCGCATGGGCAAAATCCGCGCTCCTTATTACCGTATCGTCGTCGCCGACTCGCACACCAAGCGTGATGGTCGTGTGATCGAGGAGATCGGTAAGTACCATCCCACCGAAGAGCCCTCGCTCATCGAGGTCGATTCGGCCCGCGCTCAGTACTGGCTCGGAGTCGGCGCCCAGCCGACCGAGCAGGTCGCCGCCATCCTCAAGCTCACGGGCGATTGGGGAATCTTCAAGGGCGACAAGAACGCCGTCAGCACCGTCAGGACCAAAGAGTCCAAGGTGGACTTCGTCGCTGACGAGAAGAAGAAGCCCGTACTGAAGCCGAAGGCTGTGGCGCCCGCGCCAAAGGTCGAGGCGCCCGTGGTTGAAGCTCCCGTGGTTGAGGCGCCCGTGGTTGAGGCTCCCGTGGTTGAGGCTCCGGCCGAGGCAGCTGTCGCAGCTCCGGAAGCTGAGATCGCCCCGGCGGTCGAAGGTCTGAACGACGCCGACGCAGCGAAGGTCGAGGCCGTCTCCGACGCCGCCGAGGTCAAGGCCGACGACGCGACCGAGGCTGACGCCGAGGCTGCCAGCGCCGACAGGGCGTAGGCAATGCTCGCAGCCGCCCTCGAACACCTCGTCAAGGGAATCGTCGATAACCCCGACGAGGTTCAGGTCGTAGCAAAAAATTCCCCACGTGGTGAGGTTCTCGAGGTGCGTGTGCACCCCGAGGACCTCGGCCGTGTTATCGGTCGCGCAGGTCGCACCGCGAAGGCGCTTCGCACCCTCGTTTCTGCT
>JAYTTG010000319.1:0-1562 GCA_043745175.1 Microbacteriaceae bacterium | reverse complement strand
AATATCACCGGGTTCATGGTGGGCCGCGAATACGAGCGCGGCGGCATCGCCAAGCACGGCGCCAAGATGGTCAACGCCGTCGCGTGCGCGCGCGTGCCGAAGCTCACCGTGGTCGTCGGCGGATCATTCGGCGCCGGCAACTATTCGATGGGTGGTCGTGCCTTCTCCCCGCGCTTCCTCTGGATGTGGCCGGCAAGCCGCATCTCGGTCATGGGGGGCCCGCAGGCGGCGTCGGTGCTTGCGACTGTTCGTCGCGACCAGCTCGAGGCAGCGGGCACCAAATTCTCGGCCGAGGACGAGGCACAGTTCACCGCGCCGGTGCTCGAGCAGTACGACGTGCAGGGCAGCCCGTACTACGCGACCGCGAGACTGTGGGACGACGGGATCATCGATCCGGCCGACACTCGCACGGTGGTCGGCCTCGCACTCGAGGTCTGCTCAAGGGCACCGATGGAAGACGTCAACTACGGCGTCTTCAGGATGTGACGCCGATGTTCGATACCGTACTGATCGCGAACCGAGGCGAGATCGCCTGCCGAATTATCAGCACGCTCCGGAAGCTCGGCATCCGGTCGATCGGTGTCTATAGTGACGCGGATGCTGGCGCGCGGCACGTTGCGCTCGCTGACGTCGCGATGCGCCTCGGGCGTGCCGCCGCCGCGGACAGCTACCTCAACATCGAGAAGATCGTCGCGGCAGCCGTCGCCTCTGGCGCGCAGGCGATCCATCCCGGCTACGGCTTCCTCGCCGAGAATGCCGCATTCGCGACGGCGTGTGCGGCAGCGGGGATCATCTTCATCGGGCCGAGCGTTGAGGCCCTCGAGGTGATGGGTGACAAGATCAGTGCGAAGGCGCAGGTCGTGAAGCGTAACGTACCGATCGTGCCCGGTCTCGCCGAGCACGGACTCTCCGATGACCAGCTTGTGGCAGCGGCCCTCACGATCGGCTTTCCCGCGCTCATCAAGCCCTCGGCCGGTGGAGGCGGCAAGGGGATGCACCTCGTTCGCGCGGAGGGCGAGGTAAAAGCTGCGCTCGCCGCTGCGCGCAGGGAGGCAGCCTCCTCGTTTGGCGACGACACTCTTTTCATCGAGCGCTTCGTGCAAAATCCGCGCCATATCGAGGTGCAGGTGCTTGCGGACAGCGAGGGCAACACCGTGCACCTCGGCGAACGTGAATGCTCCCTCCAGCGGCGCCACCAGAAGGTGATCGAGGAGGCGCCGTCGCCGCTGCTCGATGAGGTCACCCGCGCCAGGATCGGCCAGGCCGCGGTCGACACGGCGAAGAGCGTCTCGTATCGCGGAGCTGGCACGGTCGAGTTCATCGTCTCCGCCGACTCGCCCGACGAGTTCTTCTTCATGGAGATGAACACCCGCCTTCAGGTAGAGCATCCCGTCACCGAGCTTGTCACCGGACTCGACCTGGTCGAATGGCAGTTGCGGATCGCCGCGGGCGAGAACCTTGACTTCAGCCAGGACGATGTCGCGCTCGTCGGACATGCCATCGAGGCGCGAATCTACGCCGAAGACCCGGAGCACGGTTTTCATCCGACCGGCGGCACTGTA
>JAYTTG010000318.1:0-5683 GCA_043745175.1 Microbacteriaceae bacterium | reverse complement strand
TGCCGCCCTGCCAACCTGTGGACATCACTGACTATGTCCTCGCCGCCCTCGCAAACGGTCACCGACCGCCCTCCACTACCCAGCTCAACAGTTCTAGAGTCGTGCGAGCCATTCCCGTTCAGGGTTCGGCTTGCGACGCGGTGGTAACCAGCCGTCGTGTCTGTCGTCTTGCTGGTCATGCTCATGATGCAGCCGGCAGGAAGACAATGCCTGCGGAGAGCACGAGGTGTTTTACCAACCACATCCTCACCGGGCGCGATCATTCGGCGATCACCGCAACCGAAGCAGGCGTGACCTCCTGCTGCGGAAGTCCGCGAACACCGAGCGGGTGCTCCCGGCGATCGAACGGCCCCGGCGCGGTGAGTTCGAGCAGCACGACCTCCTCTACGCAAGACGCGGACGATCGCCTTCGACCCCGGATGGAGGGGAGGACTGCGTCTGCAAGCAGACCCAGAGCCGCAAGACTCTCAAGCGCATCAACGATGCGAACCGCCTGGTCTACGACGTCACGGATGTCCACATCGTGATCCTGCACCGCCGTGAGCTCTACTGATCCGAGGTACCCAGTTCCTGCAGGACATTCCCCACTTGGACAGCATCGGCGTGCTGTGCCGTTGCGTAGATCGGCTCTCGTTCTGTCGCGCTGAGGGTCCCGTTATCGAGCGGCGCGGGCAGGCATGACGGACGATAGCCTCTTAGCGTGAACGATTATGACCGACGGCTAGTGGCCCTCTACGACGAGGACAACCCGGACGGGCTTGGTATGCGATCGCGTTTGCTCACCCGCGCAGACCCCTTCAAATTTTACTTGCCCCGCGACATGTCACTCTGGCAGGCGTGCGTCGGAGCTCTTTCCAGGCTCGCGACAGTGGGAGTCTCACCTGTTCGTGCGACCGCGCCCTGGTCGGCGTAGGCCGAGCACAATCAGGATGATGCCGGCGATGGCGAGGACGAGCCCGATGGAAAGCCACATTCGGCTCCCCGTCATGAAACTTCCCGGGATCAGGTTCATGCCCTGCCCGGCAAATACTCCACCAATGATCAGAGCGATCACTCCGACGAGGATCAGGGCGATGCGCCCGGTTCGGCTAGTCACGTCCCTCAACTTACCCTTGTCTGGCTCTGGGCGCCGATCCGACAACGGTCCGATCCGGTCGCTACGAGGCAGTGGTCAGTCCGGGAGCTCGGTCGCGGTTCACAGAGTCCGCCGTCAACCTGATGACATTGACCCGTACTTATCTTCGACTCCTCGATCGCCTCGATCATCCATCGGTCGAGTTGCGGACTTCGAGTTCCGGCAGAATCAGGTACCAGGACTATGTGCAACTCGCGGCTGTCCTACTCCGGTATCCCGAGGATTGGCTATCCGACCCCTTCTGCCGGACGTCCGGGTGAACATCCGCGGACTCGACAACTACCCCGCTGCGCCAGATGCGAGACGCGAGACGGACGTGCCTCGATGGTAAATCGATCTGTGTGCCCGGAGACTCCGGCAAACGGATCGATGAGAGCGAAAAGTCAAGTCCCACGCCTCCCTCCCGAACTGGCATCCAACAGTGTTAGCGTCGCCGAATGGCCCGAATAGTCGCCGTCGCCCCCGCGCTGCCGGGAAACGTGTACGCGCAGTCTGAGATCACGGACACGATTGCGCCGATGGTCACGTCGGATCCGACGAAGCAGGCCGTTCTGCGCCGACTGCATGCGGGCAGTCACGTCGACACCCGACACCTGGTGATGCCGATCGAGCGCTATCAAGATGCCAGCACGTTCACGCAGTCCAACGACATGTTCATCGAAGTCGCGGCCGATCTTGCCGAGCAGGCGCTGCGGGATGCGCTCGCCGTCGCGGGGCTCGAGCCCCATGACGTCGACTACCTCATGTTCACCTCTGTCACCGGGATCTCCGCGCCCTCGATCGACGCCATTATCGTCGCCCGCCTCGGGCTGCGATCCGATGTGAAACGGGTGCCGATGTATGGGCTCGGATGCGTGGCCGGGGCGGCAGGCATTGCGCGCGTCGCCGACTACCTTGCCGGGCATTCCGAGGGCGTTGCAGTTCTTATCGCCGTCGAACTCTGCTCGCTCACTTTCCAGCGCAACGACGATTCCACCGCCAATCTCGTGGCCACCGGCTTGTTCGGCGACGGGTGCGCGGCCGTGATCATGGTGGGTGACGAGCGAGCGAAGCGGATGTCCGTGACTGGGCCGGACGTCGTGGACACCCGCAGCGCGCTCTACCCCGACACCGAATCCGTTATCGGATTCACCGCGAGCGAAACGGGCTTCCGCATCATCCTCACCGCCCAGGTATCCGACGTGATCGAGGCGAATTTCGGTCGCGATGTCACCGGCTTTCTCGGTGACAACGACCTGGGACTCGACGACATTGATACCTGGATCGCCCATCCGGGCGGCCCGCGGGTATTGGAGCAGTTCCAGTCCTCGCTGGGGCTCGCGGATGGTGTGTTCGACAACAGCTGGCACTCTCTCGCTGCCGTCGGTAATCTCTCGTCGGTCTCGGTGCTGCATATTCTCGCCGAAGAACTGAGGCGCGCACACCAGCCCGCATCCCACGGCGCCCTCTTCGCCCTCGGCCCGGGGGTCAGTGCCGAACTGGTGCTTCTGCGGTGGCCGTCGTGATCTGGTTCACCGCCCTGATTCTTGCCACCGGCGCCGAGCGAATCGTCGAGATCGTGCTGTCCCGCCGACATGCCGCCTGGGCCTTCGCGCGCGGCGGCCGCGAATATGGGCAGCGGCACTACCCCTTCATGGTCATACTGCACACGGGCATGCTGCTCGCCTGCCTCGCGGAGGTGTTCTTCGCCGACCGACCTTTCCTGCCCTGGCTGGGCTGGCCGATGCTGGCGATCGCCTTGGCCTGCCAAGGGCTGCGCTACTGGTGCATCGGCACACTCGGCCGTCAGTGGAACGCGCGGGTGATAGTGGTGCCGGGGCTCGGGCGGGTCACCGGTGGCCCCTATCGCTTCCTCACCCACCCCAACTACGTCGTGGTGATCGCCGAAGGCATCGCGCTGCCGCTCGTGCACACCGCCTGGGTGACCGCGCTGGCGTTTACGGTGCTGAATGCGATCCTCCTCTTCGGGTTCCGCATCCCTACCGAGGAGCGTGCACTCACGACCCTGAATGCCACAGCATGACCGTGGGCGCGCTTATTGATGTGCTCGTGGTGGGCGGTGGGCCGGTGGGGCTCGCGACTGCGATCGAGGCACGGCTTCGCGGACTCACCGCGACCATCATCGAACCGCGTCACGGCGTTGGCGGCATCGACAAGGCCTGCGGCGAGGGCCTGATGCCCGGAGCACTGCCCGCCCTCGCGCGCCTCGGCATCGATCCGCCCGGGTTCCCTCTGCGCGGAGTGAGCTATCGCGGGGCGAATTATCGTGGCGGCGAGGGACGGGTAGACCATCTCTTCACTGCGGGCGAGGGGCGAGGAGTGCGGCGCACGGCGCTACATGACGCCTTGGCCGAGCGGGCGCGGTCCCTCGGGGTGGTCGTGGTGGGCGGCAAGGTGGATTCCCTCGACCAGGACGCGCAGTCGGTGACGGCCGGCGGCATCCGTGCTCGGTATCTGGCGGCGGCCGATGGCCTGCACTCCACCGTGCGTCGGCTGACCGGACTCGAACGCCCGGTCGCCGCGCGCGGCCGACGCTACGGCGTTCGGCGACACTTTCACGTCGAGCCGCAGACAGACCTGATCGAGGTGTACTGGACGCCGGCCGTAGAGGCCTACGTCACCCCGGTGGGTGACGGTGTCGTCGGAATCGCGATGCTCGGGCGCCAGGGGCTCGACTTCGAGGCCGAGCTCGCTGGCATCCCCGCGCTCGCGTCGTTGGTAAAAGGGGCCGAACCGGCCAGTTCGCTGCGCGGAGCTGGACCTTTTCGGCAGAGCACGACGCGCCGATCCCTCGGCCGTGTGCTGCTCGTGGGCGACGCCTCTGGCTATGTCGATGCGATCACCGGTGAGGGTATCCGCGTGGGGCTCGCCCAGGCAGAGGCCGCGATCGCGAGCGTCTTGCGGGATGACCCGCACAGCTACGAGCGGGCGTGGATGCGCCGCACCAGGGATTTCCGCATGCTCACGGCCGGGCTGGTGGCCGCCGCGAACTCGCCGTTGCGCTCGGCCATTGTTCCGGCGGCTGTCGCACTGCCCCGGGTGTTCGGCGGCGTGGTGGAGCGGCTGGCTCGCTAGGTGTTCAGCCGACCGGGGCTCGTTCGACGCGCCATCGCGCCATCGCCCCGCGTGCGCCAAGCCCGAGAACCATCACGACTACGGCGGGCACCAGGAGCGAGAGCGGGTCGCCCGCCGTACCGAGCGCGCTGACGAACACCGGGGAACCGTAGTCGAGCATGTCGGCGGGGTGCGCGGCAAGAACGCGGCTTCCCGCAGCGGAGGTGACCGCGGTGACCGCCGCCGGAGCAATCCAGAGCACGAGGAGTCCGATGATTACCGCGATCATCCGACCGATCGACCGGATGCCGGCCCAGACCACGACCAGCCCAACGACGAGCGCCGGAACGAAACGGATCGCGGCGAGCAGTCCGAGGTTCGGCTCGGTCGACGCGACACCGAACGGAAGCACCAGCGCGTCGAGCCATGATTGCAGCGCAATGGCAGCGAAGCTGAGTGCAACCACCACACCCGAGCCCACCACAATCAGTGCAGCGATGAGGAAGAGGGCGTACTGGCTGAACGGCAGGAGGGCGAACGGCATCTGCCCCGGAAACACTGTGGTCGACCAGAGATTCTGAACCGGGAGGCGTATACCGGTGATCAGCCAGGGCACGAGCCCGGCGATTGCCGATGCCATTCCGGCGAGCACATACAGCACTGGTCCGGACGCGGCCAAACGTGTGAGCATATCTCGAGCACTCCTTGGCGGCAACGATAGCACCGCTCATCCGGGCTGGGACACGTCGGCATCACTCAGCCGACATCGACCACGTGGATCGTCACCCCGGCCGCAGCGATGCGCTCCAGTTCATCCGGGTCCGCGCTGGAATCGGTGACGAGCTCGTGGATCTGTTCGAGATCGGCGACTTTCGCCAGCGTAATCTTCCCCACCTTCGACCCGTCAGCGACAACGAGCACGCGCTCGGCGTGCAGCACCATGGCGAGGTTCGTCTTGGCCTCGGTCTCGTCGTGGGTGGTGGCGCCTGCGAGGGCGCTGATGCCGTCGGTACCGAGGATCGCCGTGCCAACGTTGATGGCGTTAAAGGTGTTCTCGGCGAGCGAGCCGACCAGCTCGAACGAGTTGGAGCGAATGAGCCCGCCGGTCATGAGCACCTTGAGATTGGGGCGGGAGGCGAATTCCATGGCGGTGGTGAGTGAGTTCGTCACGATGGTGAGTTCGGAGCGGTTGGCGAGTGCCTTGGCGACCTCTGCCGTGGTTGATCCGCCGCTGAGGGCAATCGCGTAACGACCGTTCGGGATGAGCTGCGCGGCCTTGCGGGCGATCAGTTGCTTGGCGTGACGAAACTGCGAGTCTTTCAGCCGCACCGGCAGCTCGGAGGGGCTGCCGATCGCGCGGGCCCCACCGTGGGTGCGTAGGAGCAGCCCCTGCGCTTCGAGGTCGGCGAGGTCGCGGCGGATGGTCGCGGCCGACGCGCGCAGGGCATCCGAGAACTCGGCAAGGGAGACACTCGACCGCTGGGCGAGCAGCTC